>JBBQEC010000011.1:0-23667 GCA_038320305.1 Candidatus Limnocylindrales bacterium
GGCGACCAAGGCCGTCCTGGTCGACGAGGCGGGGGCCGTCCGGGCGATCGGCACAGCAGACTACGACTTCCTGAGCCCGCGCCCGCTCTGGAGCGAGCAGCGGCCCGAGCTGTGGTGGGACGGCACCCAGGTCGCCGTCCGGGCGGCCCTGGCCGGGGCCGGGGCGCGGGCCGAAGACGTGGCGGCGGTCGGCTTGACCGGCCAGATGCACGGCCTCGTCCTGCTCGACCGCAACGAGCAGGTCCTCCGACCGGCGATCCTGTGGAACGACCAGCGGACGGCGGCCGAGTGCGAGCTGATCCGACAGCTGGTCGGTCCCGAGCGACTGATCCAGATCACCGGCAACGACGCCCTGACCGGCTTCACCGCGCCAAAGCTCGTGTGGGTGCGCGACAACGAGCGCGATATCTGGTCGCGCACGCGGCACGTCCTGCTGCCCAAGGATTACCTGCGCCTGCGTCTCACGGGCGAGCACGCCATGGATAAGGCCGATGGTTCGGGCACGATCCTGTTCGATCTGGCCGCGCGCGACTGGTCGGACGAGGTGCTCGGGGCACTGCACATCGATCGCGCCCTGATGCCGCCCACGTTCGAGGGCCCGGTCGCCACGGGCACCGTCACGGCGGAGGCCGCGGTCGCAACGGGCCTGGCTGCTGGTACAGCGGTCGTGGCCGGCGGCGGCGATCAAGCGGCCAATGCCGTTGGCGTTGGTGCGATCTCGGCTGGGGTGGTGGCACTTTCGCTGGGTACGTCGGGGGTCGTCTTCGCGAGCACGGACACGCCGCTGTATGAGCCGCGCGGCCGCGTCCACGCCTTCTGTCATGCCGTGCCGGGCCGGTGGCACATGATGTCGGTCATGCTCTCGGCGGCGGGCAGCCTGCGCTGGTTCCGCGACGCGCTCGCCCCTGGAGTCGAGTTCGGTGACCTGCTCGAATCCGCCACGGACGTCGAAGCGGCCGCGAACGGGCTTTATTTCCTGCCGTACCTTTCTGGCGAGCGCAGTCCCCATCCGGATCCAGATGCGCGCGGTGCGTTCGTTGGCTTGAGCATCAGCCACGATCGGAGGCACATGACGCGGGCCGTGCTCGAGGGCGTCTGTTTTGGCCTCAGGGACGGACTCGAGCTGATGGTCGAGGCGGGGATGCCGCGGCCGGCACAGATCCGAGCTTCCGGCGGCGGTCTCGCAAGTCCGCTGTGGCGTCAAATACTTGCCGATGTCCTTGGCGCTGAGATTGCGGTCCCGAGCACGACCGAAGGCGCGGCGTACGGCGCGGCCGTGCTGGCTGCGGTAGGCGCGGGTTGGTACGCGACGGTCGACGATGCCTGTTCGGCGATGGTCAGCTCTGTGCCCGTTGCCGCGCCCGGACCAAAGCGCGCCGAGTATGCGGCGCTGTATCCGGCCTATCGCGAGCTGTATCCGATCCTGCACGACTGGTTCGCCGAGCGCGCTGCGTCGGGCTGACCGCTCCGAATGCCCGAGTCGCACCCAATGTCCGAATCGAGCACCGCGAGCATCGGCGTGCGCGCTCCCGGGCGCGTGAATCTGATCGGCGAGCACACCGATTACAACCATGGTCTCGTGCTCCCGGTGGCCATGGGCCCGGATCAGACGCGCCAGACGGCTGGCAGCTGCATGCGCATTTCTATCCACCGCTGCTCAGGTCGGCCAGCGTGCGCAAGTTCATGGTCGGCTACGAGCTGCTTGCTGAGCCGCAGCGCGATGTGACCCCGGAGGAGACCGCTAGTCGGTTGCGGCGGTCTCGAAAAGCAGGTCAATGACGCGCATGTTGGCGATCGCATCTGAGGGCGGAAACGGCATCGGCGTGCCGTCCAGCACGGCCGCGGCGAAGAACTCGGCCTGGACCGTGTACGGATCGGCCGCCTCGAACTTGATCGTTTCCGTCGCCGGCTCGACTGGTGGATTGCCGCCCGCAGTCACGTAGATCTCAGTCGGCCGATCGGGTGGGATGTTGAACGGGATGCCGATCGTGATGCGCCCCTTTGTGCCGTAGATGTGCACCCGCTGGTCCGTCTCCGTCCGCGTCGAGCACATGAACGTGGCTGTGCCCTGGTCGAATTCGAGGAGGCCGCTAGTCAACACGTCGACTCCAAGGGCGGGATCGCGCACGACAGAGCCGATGACTCGATGCGGCTCGCCGTCGAAGAGCATGCGCGACAGATTGACGCAGTAGCAGCCAACGTCATAGAGCGCGCCACCACCGGACTCCACGATATTGCGGATGTTGGCCGAATCGTCGTTGTAGTAGCCGAACCACGACTGCACGGCACTCAGCCGCCCGATCCGGCCGCTGGCGACGATCTCGCGCACCTTCTGCCACGACGGATGGAGGCGGTACATGAAGGCCTCCGCAAGTACGACCCCCTCCTGCTCGGCCACGGCGACGATGCGCGCCGCCTCGGCCGCGTTCATCGCCAGTGGCTTCTCACACAGGACATGCTTCTTGGCCCGGGCGGCGGCCATGGCCCACTCCGCATGCAAGTTGTTGGGCATAGGGATGTACACGGCATCGACTTCCGGGTCGGCGAGCAGCTCTTCGTAGGACGCGTGCACCTTCGGAATGGACAGCTGCTTCGCATACTCGCGGCCGCGCTCGACGTCACGCGACGCGACGGCAACGATGCGTGTGCGCGCGGCGCGTTGCATTGCGGGCACGACCTTCGTGCGGCCTATGTCGGCGGTTGAAAGTATTCCCCAGCGCAGCTCTGCCATGCACGGATTGTAGAAACCGATGCGGTGCTAGCGTTCGGTCGCGTGGACATTCAGCAGGAAGCAGTTCAGATCGTCAGCGACGAGGTCGCACTGACCGTGCTCCCGGGTGCAGGGGCGAGGATGCATAGCCTGACCGTGCGCGGCCACGAGCTGCTGCGCCGGCCGAACGATCCAGCTGAGCACATGCGCAACCCGTTCTTCTGGGGCGGTTACGTCATGGCGCCGTGGTGCAATCGGATCACGCCCGGACCAGTCGTCCTGGGCGGCAGGACCGTCGATCTGCCAGCCAACTTCCGCGACGGCTCGGCGATCCATGGCCAGGTTCACTCGGCGCGATGGCAACGGACCTCGGAGTCCGCCTTTGAGATCGAACGCGAAGGCGAAGGCTGGCCGTGGCGCTACCGCGTGGCGATCGAATACGCCGTGGCCGGCACGCGCGTGGCTGTAGCGCTTCGACTGCGCAACCTCGACGACGCGGCAATGCCTGGCGGAATCGGTATCCATCCGTGGTTTCCGGTGCCGGTCGAGGCGCGCATCAATGCCGCGCTCACCTACGGATCAAACGCCAATCCGCTGGATCGGCCGGTGCCGGTCAGTGGCGACCTGGATGTCCGTCAGCGGACGGCGCTCGCGGAGGGCGTCGACGCGACATGGACAGACACGTCCGATCCGCCAATCGAGCTGTTCTGGCCGAACCTGGGGCTACGCGCGAAAATGCGCGCACCTTTTTCCACGCTTCACGTCACAGCCGCGTACGCGTCCGATCTTGGAGCAATCGCCGTCGAGCCGCAGACCCAGGCAGCGCAGGGCCTTCGTCGATTGGTCGAAGGTCAGCCGGGAGCGATGGGCCTCATCGCGCCGGGCGAGGAAATGGTGCTGCCGATCACGATCGACTTCGACTGGCCGACTTGACCGAACAGCCCGACTACTTCGACGCGCTCATCACCCGGGCGCTCGAAAACCTGCCGCCCGAGTTTCGCGCGCAGCTCGATTCTGTCGCGATCATCGTCGACGACTTCGCCACGCCCGAGCAGCTCGACGCGACTCACAGTCATGGCCTGTTCGGCATCTACCAAGGCGTGCCGCGCACCGCGTATGGCGCGGAATCTGCTCCCTTCGCCAACAAGATCACGCTCTTTCGAGGTCCGCTGGAGGCAAGCACCCGCAATTACGAAGAGCTCGCCACGGCCGTCGAGGAGACGCTCTTCCACGAGATCGGCCACCACATGGGCATCAGTGATGAGAGGCTTCGGGAGTTGGAGCTGGAGCGTCGTCAGAAGCAGAAGGGGGCTCGTTGAGCCACGGCCGCTCGGCCAGGAGGTCGGTCATCCACCGGCCGAACGGACCCGGCGGCCCCTCGTCCGCAACGTCGACGAGCAGCGTTTCCATGGCTGCCTGAAGCTCGGCGGTCAGGGAGACCACGCCCTCACGGTCCGGTCGCCGTCCGCGCAGCTCAACGGCGGGTCCAACTCGCATCGTGATGGTCTTGCCGAAGCTCAGCCAGCGCGATCCGATGATCACCATTGGCACAATCGGCACGTTGGCGCGTAGTGCGAAGAACGCCGAGCCGTCCTCGAGCGGCACGATGGCGCCTTCGCGGTCGGACAGGCGCCCCTCCCCGGCCACCGCAAGCACGTACCCGGCCTTCAGCACTGATGTGGCTCGGCGAGTCGTATCAAGCAGGTCGGTTTTCGACGGCCGAAAGGGCACGCCCATGTGCGTCCAGCGGATCAGGGCGTTCCGCAAGCCCGCGCTCATGTCCTCCTCCTTAGGCCCAAAGATGAACAGCGTCTGTCCATATGGCCAGTGCGAGGCGAGCAGGAATGGATCGACCCAGCTTGGATGGCTGAAGTTCAGCAGATAGGGCGGCGGCGGCAGCGTCTCGTAATTCTCGTGGCGGACGCGCAGGTAGCAGCCCACGAAAAAGCGGATCCCGTGATGCAGGAAGCGACGCTTGAGCCGCCCCGGTGGCTGCGCCGAGAAGCTGGGGCGCCGAGCAGCGTCAGGCGCCGGCGACTGCTTCCTGCTCAAGAATCGCGATCTGTGGCAACGCCACGAGGGGCGCCACGCCAAGAGTGTCGCGCTCGAGCTCATCGAGGAATATCGGCACGAGGTCGGGGTCGAACTGCTTGCCGCGCAGCCGATTGAGCTCCGCGCTGACGCGTTCGTGGGCCTGGGCCGGCTGGTACGGACGGCCGTGGATCATTGCCTCGTATGCGTCGGCGATAGAGACGATCCGCGCACCCAGCGGAATTTGTTCGCCGCGCAGGTCATCGGGGTAACCGCCACCATTGAAGCGCTCATGGTGGTGGCGGATGATCGGCGCAAAACCGACCGAGATCCGCAGTGGCTGGCAGATGCGCTCGCCGATCTCCGGATGGCGACGCATCAGGCTCCACTCGTCGTCGCTCAGCGGCCCCTCCTTGCGCAGCAGATGCTCGGGAACGCCGATCTTGCCCACATCGTGGAGCAGTGCGCCGTATGCGACCGCCTCGAGCTCCTCGCCGCGCAGTCCGACGTTCACGCCGACGCGCGCCGCATGATGGGCCAGCCAGCGGCAGTGATGCACGAGGCCGACGTCCTTGGCCTCGACCGCGTTGGCCAGCGCGGCCACGATCTGCGCGGCCCGCTCAAGCGACGTGATCGCTCGACGCAGGCGCATTGCGCTACGAATACGCGCAAGCAGCTCTGCCTGCTGAACCGGCTTGGAGAGAAAGTCATCTGCGCCTGCGTCGAGCGCCGCGACCATGTCCTCCATCGAGGTATGGGCGGTGATGACGATCACGGGCAGCGTCGCGGTCACTGGATCGCTGCGCAGGCGGCGGCAGATCTCGAACCCATCGATGCCGGGCAGCGAAAGGTCGAGCAGCACCAACTCCGGCGCGTATTCGACGATGGCGCGCAATCCCATCTCGCCGTTGGCAATGCCCAGGCTGTCGTAACCCTCGCGCTCGAGGACGCGCATCAGGAGCGATCGCTGGGTAGGCTCATCCTCGATGACAAGCACGAGGGGTCGTTGACTCTGCTGGACGGTTCCGTTCGTGTGGCCGTCAGGCGTATCCGGCACGCCCATCTTCCTCCTGCTGCGCGGCCGCGAACAAGGCACGACCGAGATCACAGGCTCCCTCGGGCACGTCCGGAACCAGCGCTCCGAGTATGGCACGCGTCGTCCGGCGCGAAATGGTCGTGATGCATTAACGCAATCTTTCTTGCGGCCCTGACGTGGGGTAGTTACGATGCGTGCCGAGGGTCGGGCGAACCGTGCCGAAACTGCGCCGGTTCACGACTAGAGGAGGTATCACTGGATGCAAATTCGTAAGTCGTTTGCCCTTGGGGCAGCGACCGTCGTCCTTATGGCCGCATGCGGCAACGGGACGGCGACAACTGCACCTGCCACGACGGCACCGAAGACCAACGCCCCGCCAACGACGGCCGCGGCCACGCCAACGATGGCAGCGGAGAGCATGGCGCCTGAGAGCATGACCCCGGAGAGCATGCCGCCTGAGAGCATGCCGCCTGAGAGCATGGCGGCTCACACGCCTGTGCCGGCCGCCTGGACGATCGCCGTCGTGACCGACGTTGGCACGATTGACGACAAGAACTTCAACCAGTACTCGTATGAGGGTGCCAAGCTCGGCGCAAGTTTGATTGGTGCCCCTGAGCCGCCCTACGTCGTTCCCGCAGATGCGAATGAGTATGCCTCTGACATCCAGGGCTTCCTCGACAACCACGCCAACCTGATCGTCACGGTCGGCTTCAACCTCAACAACGACACGCTCATCGCCGCCAAGGCCAACCCCGATGTCAAGTTCATCGGCGTGGACCAGAACGCGTGCATTGATGCGAATGGCGATCCCGATACGACCTTCACATGCGCGGGCGACGCGAGCACTCTGCTCCCGAACTTCGTCGGCCTCCAGTACCAGGAGGACCAGGCGGGCTATCTGGCCGGCATCGTCGCCGGCAGCCTCACCCAGAACAAGACCGTCGCCGCAATCGGTGGCATCAACACCGTTCCGGCCGTCGTGCGCTATATCCAGGGCTACGAGCTCGGCGCCAAGTCGGTCGACAAGAAGATCGATGTCAAGACCGGCTATGTGTCGGCTTCTGACTTCGGCATCGCGTTCAACAACCCCGGCGAAGGCAAGACCTATGCCGACCAGTTCATCCAGACCAACCATCCGGACGTTGTCTTCCAGGTCGCCGGCAAGACCGGTAACGGCATCCTTGAGTCGGCCTGCACCAACGGCCTGTTGGGCATCGGCGTCGACGTCGACCAGTGGCTGTCACTGAACGCTGACACCGTTCCCACGTACAACTGCATCGTGACCTCGGCTGAGAAGCACTTGTCGGACTCGGTCTCGAACACGATCCAGCAGATCTTCCTGGCCACGGATCTTGGTCTCGACCCATTCGGCTCACTGCACTTCAATGCCGCCAACGGTGGCATTGGTGTCGCACCCGAGCACGATGGCAAGGGCCTGATCACGCCTGACATCCAGGCCTTGCTTGATGCGGCAACGGCAGCCATGGTGGCGGATCCGCCGCTCGTCACCTGCCCCGCAAACTGCGGCCAGCCCTAATCAGGGCGTCCATCGAGCTATAGCTGAGCGGGTCGCGATCCTTCGCGACCCGCTCTTTTCTTTATCCAGACGAGGAGATCGTTGAGACGGTGAGTACCGTGCCGCCCAGCACTCTCACGCCGCCAGACGAAGTCCCGCCGCCGCCGGCCGTGCCGGCACTCGAGATGCGCGGCATCACCAAGCGCTATCCCGGCGTGGTCGCCAACGACCACATCGACCTCGAGATCAAGCCCGGCGAGATACACGCCCTGCTGGGCGAGAACGGTGCCGGCAAAACGACGCTGATGAACGTCCTGTACGGGCTTGCAGTGCCCGACGAGGGCGAGATCCTGCTCGACGGAGTGTCCGTCAAGATCGCCGGTCCTTCAGATGCGATCGCGCGTGGCATCAGCATGGTCCACCAGCACTTCATGCTCGTACCGGTCCTCACCGTCGCCGAAAACATCATCCTCGGCGAGGAGACGCTCCATCGGGCTGCGTTCATCGACCATGGCGCCGCGAACAGGAAGATCCGCGAGCTGGCCGAGCGCTTCGGTTTTGAGATCGACCCGACCGCCAAGGTCGCCACTCTCTCGGTCGGCCAGCAGCAGCGCGTCGAGATTCTCAAGGCGCTCTATCGCGACACGCGCATCCTCGTGCTCGACGAGCCGACCGCCGTGCTCACGCCCCAGGAGACGGACGAGATCTTCGTCCTCCTGCGCCGTCTTGCAGACAGCGGCCGGAGCATCATATTCATCAGTCACAAGCTCTACGAAGTCCTCGCGATCGCCGACCGGATCACGGTCATTCGCCGTGGCCGCGTTGTCGGTCAGCGCCTGCCCAAGGAAACGAGCGAGGAAGATCTCGCGGAGCTGATGGTCGGGCGCGAGGTGCTATTGACCGTGGCACGAGGAGAATCGTCGCCCGGTGGCGTGGTGCTGGAGATCGATGACCTGCACGTGAAGGACGATCGCGGGCACGAGGCCGTGCGTGGCGTCTCACTCAAGGTGCGGGCCGGCGAGATCCTGGGCATTGCCGGAGTCGCGGGCAACGGCCAGGATGAGCTGGTGGAGGCCCTGGTTGGGCTCCGACCGGTGGCGTCGGGCCAGGTCAGCCTCGACGGCAAGGACATCACCAGCGCCTCGCCGCGCAAGATCCACGAGCTCGATGTTGCCTACGTGCCCGCCGATCGGCATCGCTTCGGCCTGATCCTTTCGTTCTCGATCGCCGACAACCTCGTACTCAACCGCTACATGAACCCGCCGTTTGCTCGCGCAGGAATACGCAATGACGCGGCCATCACGGCAGAGGCGGAGGAGAACATCGCCGAGTTCGACGTGCGCACACCCTCTGCGTCGGTCCACGCCGGGACTCTTTCCGGGGGCAACCAGCAGAAGGTCGTCGTGGCGCGCGAGTTTGACCGAGATTTAAAGCTGCTCGTGCTCGACCAACCCACCCGCGGTCTGGATGTTGGCAGCATCGAGTTCATCCACCGCCAGGCGATCGACAAACGGCAGGCGGGCACGGCCATTCTGCTTGTCTCGGCCGAGCTGGACGAGGTGCTCGAGATGTCGGACCGGATCGCGGTCATGTATCGCGGCCAGGTTGTCGGCGAGCGTGACGGCCGGACCGCCGACAAGAATGAAATCGGCCTGCTCATGGCCACCGGTGGCAAGCCGCCGAGCGAGGCCAAGCCGTCGACAGTAGCCGACGAATGACCGATCAACTTACCCCGCAGAGCCCGCAGAGCCCGCAATCCGTCAACTCGCCGGGCGAACCGTCGAAGCCACCGGTGGGCTGGTCGGTGCGTGCTCGTTCGCTCCTCGGGCAGGCATGGTCCGCGATGGCCATGCCGTTGCTGGCGATCTTCCTCGCGCTCATCGTCGGTGCCGTGGTCATCATTCTGACCAGCGTGCTCAAACCGGGCGCGACCTTCGATGTGGGACTTCCCATCCGGGCCTACCAGGCTCTCTGGGACGGATCACTGGGCAGTGAGAACGGCCGCGTCACAACCCTTGTTCAGACCGCGCCGCTCCTGCTGGCGGGTCTGGGCGTTGGACTTGGGTTCAGGGCCGGCCTGTTTAACATCGGCGCGCAGGGCCAGTTCCTGGTCGGTGCCGTCTTCTGCGTGGCGGGCGCCCTGGTCGTGCGCGAGCAGGATCCGATCATCGCAATCCCGTTCTCGCTCCTGGTCGGTGCAATCGCGGGGGCCGTCTGGGGCTTCATTCCGGGTGTTCTTAAGGCATTCCGGGGCGCGCACGAAGTGGTCACCACGATCATGCTCAACTTCATCGCCCTGGCCCTTGTCTCTTGGATGATCACCGGGCCGCTGCGCCAGCCGCGGGCACCGCAGGCGGTGACGCCAGATGTGGGCAACGCCACACTTCCCATCCTCTTCGGCCGCGACGGCCACTTGGGCATCTTGCTCGCCTTCCTGGCCGTGCCCATCGTGTGGTTCGTGCTCAATCGCATGACGATCGGCTTTGAGATTCGCGCCGTGGGCGCCAATCCGGAGGCATCGCGCTACGCAGGCATGAAGCCGCGCCGCCTGATTGTGTTCACTATGAGCGCCGCTGGCATGCTCGCCGGCCTCGCCGGCACGATCAACATCCTGGGCATCAGCCATCACATGAACGCGAGCTTCAGCACGACTGTTGGGTTTGACGCCATCACCGTCGCGCTCCTCGGCCGCTCCAACCCCATCGGCATCATGCTCTCGGCGCTGCTCTTCGGCATGTTGCGCGCCGGCGCGAGCCAGATGCAGATCCAGGCCGGCGTCCCTGCCGAGCTGGTCGACATGCTCGAGGCGATCATCCTGTTCTTCCTGGTCGCGAGCCCCGTTTTGAGGCGCGTGTTCAGGCTGCGCGGCGTCAAATCCGGCCTCGGCACGACCGAGACCATGACGCGCACCTACGGCAGCGAGGCCATCCGGTGACCGACATCCCGGTCCTGGGCTTCATCATTCAATTCCTCGCGTTCCTGATCGATCAATTGCCGACCATCTCCCATGCTGCAGTCGCCATCGCGATCCCGATCGGCCTCGCCGGACTGTGCGGCGTAGTCAGCGAGCGCTCAGGCGTAGTCAACATCGGCCTCGAGGGCATGATGCTTACGGCCGCCTTTGTCGGTTGGGTCGTTGGAGTAATGGCCATCGCATTGTTGCCGCCTGACCTGCAGGGCCGGACTGACGTGTTTGGGATCAGCCTGCCCCTGCTGATCGGCCTTGTTGCTGCGCTGCTCTCGGGCATGCTCCTGGCCCTGGTGCACGCGTGGCTGTCCATAAGCGTGCGTGCCGATCAGATCATCAGCGGCGTGATCATCAACATCGCGGCGATCGGCCTGACCGGCTACCTGAACACGCTCATCTCAGGTGGCTCGCCCCAGGGCGCCGGCAAGTTCACTCCTCTCCAGGTGCCCGATAACATCGCCAACCTGCCGTTCATCGGCTGGCTGATCGACGCGATCTTCGACCAGGGTCCCATTGCGATCTCGGCGATCGTGCTCGTGATCGTGGTCCAGATCCTGCTCTTCCGCACCCGCTGGGGATTGCGCACGCGCGCAGTTGGCGAGCATCCTCGCGCGGCAGAGACAGTGGGCATCAACGTCATCAGGCTGCGCTACCGCAACGTGATCATGTCCGGCGCCATCGCGGCGCTCGGCGGCGCCTACCTGTCGATGGAGCTCACCTCGTCGTTCCAGGCGGGCATCAGCGCCGGCCGCGGCTTCATCGGCCTTGCGGCCATGATCGTTGGCCGCTGGACGCCAATTGGCGCCTTCGGCGCCGCTCTGCTGTTCGCCTCATCGAGCGCGATCGGCCGCGCTATCACCTTCGCGGCGCCAGACAACGACATGGGCAACTTCCTGAAGGACATTCCGCAACAGTTTTACGACGCGTTGCCGTACATCGTGACGATCGTCGTCCTCGCCGGCTTGATCGGTCGAAGCATGCCGCCGGCAGCCGACGGGCAGCCGTACGAGCGCGAGGCGGCCGCGTAGAGTCTGTTTCGTGAACGACGAAAGGCTGCGTGCGCTCGAGATCCTCGACGCTCAGGAAAGCACTGGCCCGGTTCCGATCCTGACCGGCGACGCACCGGCCAGCTTGCTTGCGCGCAGCCATCGCATCGCCCTGATCGGCGCATCGACCAACCCGATGCGCCAGTCGAATGGAGTCATGCATTTCCTGCTCGACAGCGGCTACGAGGTCGTGCCGGTCAATCCGAATGTCACTGAAGTCCTTGGACAGCATGCTTTTGCGACGCTCGAAGAGGCTACGCAGTCGACCGGCCGATTTGACCTGGTCGACGTTTTCAGGCGAGCTGAGAACACGCCCGATATCGCGCGCTCAGCCGTCGCGACGGGCGCAGGCGCGCTGTGGCTTCAGATCGGGATCGTCAACTGGGAGGCGGCACGCATCGCGCATGAGGCGGGCCTGCCGGTGGTCATGGATCGCTGCACACGCGTCGAGCACCGCCGCATCCCGACCCCGAGCCGCGAGGCTTGACCATTGAGCCGCTGACGAGCTCGGAGCAGCTGCCCGGCAACGTCCGCATCCAGCGCCTGTATCGAAAGCTTTTCCGCTTCGAACCAATCGGTCCGACGCTCGTGGTGATCGTGACGATCGCCGGGGGCATTGCCGGTATCGCCATCTGGCAACCGGCGTGGCCGCTCCTCGCCCTGGCGATCGGTGGGACCGGAGCCGCGATCTGGCGCATCATCGTCGGTGACCGATCGCACGCGGGCGACCTCGTCACGTGGCGCTACGACCAGCGCTCGAACGAATGGGCGGCCATGACCGGATTGCCGCTGCCGATCACGTCCGAGGCAATCGCGACCTGGACGGAGTCCGCAGGATTTACCAGAGCGCGTGCGGTCGATCAGGCGCGCGCGCTCATCGTGACGGGCGACCTGGGCCGCGCGCGCGAGGCGTTGGGCCGCGTCAACCCAAAGGACAATCGCGACAAGGCGACGATTGCCGCGCTGCGCTTCGACCTCGAATTCACGGAGCAGGGCGAAGCAGACTTTGGTCCGTGGGCCGATGCCGTGGCACGGATCGATACAGGGCGTCGACGCGAGCATCGCGTGTCCATGGCTATCTTCGAGGCAGCAATTGAGCTCGCCAACAAAGGGCCGTGGCTGATAGCGCTCGACAAGATGGCACTCGAGCTTGGGCCATTTGAAGTTACGACACAGCAGCGCATCCTGCGACGCGTATATCCCCTCGTGCCGGTGCTGCTCGGCATCGCGATCCTGGCGATCGGAACCGTGGTCCACGTCGCCCTGGCGCCCGCCTAGCTCAGCGGACGGCGAAGCCCGCGACGATCAGGACGATGCCGAGAATGGCCACCGCCGCCCACGTGATCGCCTGGCGCCGCATCATGTCGCGCATCTCGTCGGCGCCGGTGCGTTCACCGTCAACGGCGGTCAGACGTGACCCGCCGCGCCACGAGTCATATTTCTTGGCGTTGTCTGCCAGGCGGTCGAGCTCCTGCATGCGGCCGAACGGACGCGAGGCCTTGGCGATGCCGAGCGCGATGAGCACGAACCCCGCGACCCACAGGACGATGTTGATCATCGCTGCGTCAACCGGGTTGTTGGTTCCCGGCGGCCAGGCGCTCCTCGAGCAACTGCTGGACCATGGCCGCGTCCGCCTGGCCGCGCGTCTCCTTCATGACCTGGCCGACGAGGAACTTGACCACGACCGTCTTGCCGGCGTCGTAGTCGGTTATCGCGGCCGGATTGGCGGCAATGACCTTGTCGATCGCCGTGCCAAGCGCGTCGCTGTCGCTGATCCGCCGCAGGCCGCGTTCGCTGACGATGTCGGCGACAGCGCGGCCACTGCGCAGGTGCTCGGCATAGACCTCTTCGGCGTTCTGGCTGGTGATGTCGCCCGCCATGCGCAGGGCCACGACCGAGGCCAGCTCGGTGCCTGAGCGCTGCGCGAGGATGTCGGGCTCGGCCTTCTGCTCGCGCAGGCCGATCTTGGACAGCATGCTGGCGACCAGCTTCGGGTCGGGCTTGCGGGCATCGCTCACCGCGACGTCGAAGTACGCCGCAGCGCTCGTCACGATGACCGACGCGTCGTAGGCGGACAGCCCGTAGTCGGCGCGATATCGCTCGCGTTTGGCGGCCGGCAGCTCGGGCAACGCGCTCCGAATCGTCTCCAACCAGGCCGGGTCGGTGCGCAAGGGCGGAAGATCCGGGTCCGGGAAGTAGCGGTAGTCCTGCGACTCTTCCTTGAGACGCATCGTGTACGTCTCGCCGCGAGTGTCATCCCAGCCGCGTGTCTCCTGGACGAGTCTCTCGCCGGACTCCAGTGCGACAGTCTGGCGCTCGATCTCGAAGTCGATCGCTCGCTCCACTGAGCGGAACGAGTTCATGTTCTTGACCTCGACGCGCGTCCCGAGAGTCTCCGTGCCACGCGGCCTGAGCGACACGTTCGCCTCGACGCGCATCTGACCCTCCTCCATCTGGGCGTCAGAGGCGCCAATCGTCAGCAGCAGCAGTCGCAGCTCCTCCGCGTAGCGGCGGGCAGCCTCTGCCGAGTGGATCACCGGATCCGTGACGATCTCCATCAACGGGATGCCGCTGCGGTTGAAATCGACGAGCGAAAACCGACCACCGCCCGGCGCATCCTGGTGCAGCAAGCGCGCTGTGTCCTCCTCGAGGTGGGCGCGCGTGATGCCGATTTCGATCAAGCCCTGTGACGTTTCGACCGCCAGTCGGCCGTGCGCCGCCAGGGGCAGGTCGTATTGCGAGATCTGGTAACCCTTGGGCAGATCCGGGTAGAAATAGTTCTTGCGGTCCCAGCGCGTGATCTCAGGCGTGCTCGCCTCGATGGCCATGCCCGTCGCGAGTACGTGTTCGACAGCGCGCCTGTTGATGACCGGCAGCGCGCCGGGCAGGCCCAGGCAGACCGGGCACGTGTTCGTGTTCGGCGCGGCGCCGCGGACTTCCGCAGAGCAACTGCAGAACATCTTCGACGCGGTCTTCAGCTGGACGTGGATCTCGACGCCGACGACGACCTCGTAATCGGTCCGGGACGCGACTGTCATGCGCCTAAGACCGGCCTACTTCTTCGTGCCACGCGCCGATCCGGTCAGGTTTCCGCCATTGGAGTCCTCGAGCAGGCAGTGGATCGCGTGATCGCCGGCCGCCCAAGTCGTCTCTTCCGGCGAGATGTACGCGATCGAGTACTCCGACGCCTCCCAGTCGACGCCGACGTATGCCTTGAAATCTGCCTGGCATTGCGTCTGGCGCAGCGCACCGATCTGCTCATAGCCAGGGAAGCCAGACACGTTCGGATGGTCGAAGACACTGGACACCTCGTCGGAGTGCGTCTTCGCGCAGTCGACCGGAGCGGGGACGTTGACCGGGTCGCCGTTGGCATCAGTCGTGTTCGTGTAGTTGAAGCAGTCGCCGACATGCAGATCAACGCTGCTCACCGTGTTCTGGCATGCCGTCACGGCACCTAACAGCGCGAGGCACGCGACCAGGGTCGCAAGGATTCTCAATGGAGCGTGTCGACGAACGCCTTCATGCGTACGAGCGCCTCCTCGAGCTGCTCATAGCTCGTCGCCAGCGTCGCGCGGACGTGGCCCTCCCCCGACGGCCCGAAGGCATTACCGGGGATGACAGCCACTTTATAGTCGTACAAGAGACGCTCGCTGAATTGCTCGCTGGTCAAGCCTGTCGAGGTGATCGATGGAAACGCATAGAACGCGCCCTTCGGTTCCGCGGCGGTCAGGCCAATCTCATTCAGCCCGGCCACGAACATCTGTCGTCGCCTGTCGTACTCGCGGACCATACGTTCCACGTCCGGCTCGGCGCTCATTAGCGCGACAACAGCCGCGTCCTGGGCGACCGTAGGCGCCGACATGATCTCGTACTGGTGAATCTTGACGATGCCCTCGAGCAGGTCGCGCGGCGCGCACACGTAGCCGACGCGCCAGCCTGTCATGGCATAGGCCTTCGAGAAGCCACCAATCGTGATCGTGCGATCGCGCATCCCGGGCAGCGACGCGATCGGCACATGGCGATGTCCGCCGTAGATGAGACGGTCGTATATCTCGTCACTGACGACAATCAGATCGTGGCGCTGGGCGACCTCCGCCACGGCGCGCAGGCTCGCCTCGTCTAGCACCGCGCCCGTTGGATTGCACGGGTAGCCCATGAACAGGACCTTGGTGCGCGGCGTTATGGCTGCCTCGAGCTGCTCCGCCTGCAACGCAAATCCCGTCGCAGCAGTGGTCGAGACCATGACCGGCGTACCACCGTTGAACAGGATTGCCGGCAGGTACGCGACGTACGACGGCTCGTGCAGGATCACCTCGTCACCAGGATCGGTGATGGCAGACATCGCCGCCGCGACGGCCTCGGACGCGCCGACTGTTACGCAGATCTCGTTGTCGGGGTTGTACGACAGCTGGTAGAGCTTTTCCAGATGAGCGGCCAGGGCTCGTCGGAGCTCGATCGTTCCATAGTTGCTCGTGTAGTGCGTCCGACCGCGGCGCAGTGATCGAACGCCTTCCTCGACAACCTGTGGCGGCGTGTCGAAATCGGGCTCACCGACACCCAAACTGATGACGTCGGGCATCGTCGCGATGACGTCGAAGAATTTCCGAATACCCGACGGCGGCACGGCGCGCACGCGCTCGGACAGACGTTCGCGGACGATTGGCTGTGCGGTCATCGGCGCTCCTCGCTGAACAACTTGGAGAGTCTACGCGGCGCCCGCTCGGCCCGATGCGAGGACGGCGGCGCGCTCCGGCGCGGACATCGTGCTCCGGTCCTCGAGCAGGGCTAGGTCGCGCGGTTCGAGGCTCCGCCAGTCGTCGTCGTGCGTTATCGCCTCGAATGCCCGGCCCAGCTCGAACAGCCTGGCTTCGTCCCAGGGCCGACCGATGAACTGGAGACCAACGGGCAGGCCTTCCGACAAGCCGCATGGAACGGACAGGCCGGGCAGGCCGGCCATGTTGACGGGCAGCGTGCACGCATCGGACAGGTACATCGCGACGGGGTCGTTGAGTCGTGCCCCGAATTTGAACGCAACGGTTGGCGATGTTGGGGCTACCAGCGCGTCGACCTGCTCGAAGGCATCGTCGAAATCGGCCTTGATCAGCGTGCGCACCTTCTGTGCCTTGAGGTAGTAGGCGTCGTAATAGCCGGCCGAGAGCGCGTACGTGCCGAGCATGATCCGACGCTTCACTTCGGCACCGAAGCCGGAGCCCCTGGTCGCCAGGTAGTCGGCGATGAAGTCCCCGCCGGGTTCGCGGACCGAGTGGCCGTAGCGCACGCCGTCGTAACGTGCCAGGTTCGAGGAGGCCTCAGCCGGCGCGATGATGTAGTACGTGGCCAGGCCGTAGTCCGTGTGCGGCAGGTCGATGTCGATGATCTCCGCGCCGGCGTCGGCCAGACGCCTGACCGAATCGCGCACGAGTGCCTCGACGCCCGGCTCCATGCCCGAGACGAAATACTGCCGCGGCAGGCCCAGGCGCATGCCCTTGACGCTCCCAGCCGCCTCGTCGTCGCCGTCCGGCAGTGTCGCGAGGTAGTCCGGGACGGCGACGTCCGCAGATGTCGAGTCACGATCGTCCCGACCGGCAATGACGCCCAAGAGCATGGCGGCGTCGCGCACATCACGGGCGAATGGCCCGATCTGATCCAGCGAGCTGGCAAAGGCGACGATTCCGTAGCGGCTGACCCGGCCGTACGTGGGCTTGAGACCCACGGTCCCCGTCAGCGCAGCGGGCTGGCGGATCGAGCCGCCCGTGTCAGTGCCAATCGAAAGTGGTGCCTGATAGGCCGCAACGGCAGCGGCCGATCCGCCACTGCTGCCGCCCGGCACACGATCCAGATCCCAGGGATTGCTCGTTGGCCCGTAGGCCGAAAACTCGGTCGATGAGCCCATTGCGAACTCATCCATGTTCGTCTTGCCCGGCAAGACCGCTCCCGCGTTGTGGAGCCGCTCGGAGATATGCGCGTCATACGGGCTGACATAGCCCTCAAGGATGGCGCTGCCGGCAGTGGCTGAGTCGCCGCGAGTCAGCACGAGATCCTTGAGCGCAACCGGAATGCCAAGCAGGTCAGGCAACGCGCTCCTGTCGGGCACAGCGGCGAGGCGCGCGTCTGCTTCGGCGGCCTGGCGCAGTGCCAGCTCGCGGTTCCACCAGACCCACGCGTGGAGGGCCTGGTCGGTCCGCTCCATTCGATCGAGGTGGGCTCCGGTCAGCTGGAGTGAGCTGAAGTCACCGCGCCGCAGGCCTTCTCGCATCTGGAGGGCGGTGAGTCGCGTCAGATCGGCCGTCATCGCGAAGCGCGGGTAATCGGACGAATCAGTTGCCGTGCTCGCCCAAAATGGGCGGCACAACAAAGTAATCACCGGAGCGCTGCGGCGCGAGGCCAAGGATCTCGTCACGATCGAGGCTGGGCCGCGTGACGTCGTCGCGCAGGATGTTCTCAAGCTCGATCGTCTGAGCGGTGGGTGGGATGTGCTCCGTATCAAGCTCGGCCAGGATCGCGTACTGGTCGAGGATGTGGTTCAGCTGACCCTCGAGGCGCGCGAGCTCGTCGTCCGACAAACCCAGCCGCGCGAGGTGCGCAACATGCTCAACGTCCTGCCTGGAAAGCGTGGCCATAGGCGAAGGATATCGGCCCCGGGCGGCTTCGCGACCGTAGCGAAATTCAGCTTTCGGGCGGCGCAAACACGACCATCAACTCGAGACGCTCCGTGATGTCGTGGAAGCGATGCGGGACGCGCGCGGGCACGTAGATGACATCGCCTGAAACGGCACCGCGCATCTCGTCACCCGCCGTGAAGCGCGCACGACCGGACATCACGACATAGATCTCATCTTGGCCATGCGGCGACTGGCGATCGACCGCGCCTGCCTCGAGTACGTACAGCCCAACGGACATGGCGCCCGAGCGCAGAAACTCGTGGTACGGACGCCCAGCTGCGACCTGCGCGGCGAGTAGATCCGCCAGCGCGTGGCTCTGCATCAGACGTCCTGCCCGTCGAGCACGCGGCGGAAACCATCCTCGTCGAGCACGGTGACGCCCAGCTCTTGTGCCTTGGCCAGCTTTGAGCCGGCGTTATCGCCCGCGACCAGGTAGTCGGTCTTCTTCGACACCGAAGCGCCTGGCTTGCCACCCGCCGCGCGGATCGCTTCCTCGGCGCCCTGACGGTCGAATCCGGTAAGCGTGCCCGTGACGACGAGTGTCTTGCCCGCGAGCGGTCCGTCGGTCGTATCAAGAACAACGGCAGCAGGACGCTCGGGCTCGACGCCAGCGGCCACGAGATCGTCGAGGACGCCGGATGTGGCTGAATCGGCGAACCATGCCGCGAGGCTGGCGCCGGTGTTCGGACCGACGCCCGCGATCTCCTCGAAGCCACGCGCCTCGATGCTGCGCAACTCAGTCGCCACGCGCTGCAGCCAGCCATCCGCACCAGCCATCGGTTCGTCGTCGCGTGGCGGCCACCTACGCGCGATCCAGGTCGACATATCGATCGCAGTCTGGCCACCGACCTGCGGAATGCCAAGCCCGTTGATGATCCGGAAGAGTGGTTTGACGCGGGCGCGCTGAATTGACGCATACAGGTTCTTCGCACTCTTCCGAGCAAATCGATCCAGCGATTCGAGGTCCTCGACGCTCAGCCTGAAGAAGTCGCCGCGCGTTTTGACCAGACCCCTCTCGAGCAGCTGGGAGAGGACCTTCCACCCGGCACCCTCGATATCCATCGCGCCTCGGCCAACGAAGTGCTCAAATTCCTGTCCGACTCGCGCGGGACAAAGAGCGTTCGGGCAGTAGTGGCGGACCGCGTCGGGATCGCGGACGATAGGCGTATCGCACACCGGACACCGCGCGGGCATCTCGAACTCGCGTTCTGCGCCCGTACGCTTCTCAGTGATCGGCCGCACGACTTCCGGAATGACGTCGCCCGCCTTGTGGAGCACGACATGATCGCCGATACGGATGTCCTTGCGGCGTACCTCGTCGAGGTTATGCAGCGTCGCGCGCGCAACCGTCGACATGGCCACTACAACGGGCGTCAGATGAGCGACGGGCGTGAGAGTTCCGGTCCGGCCGACGTAGGCGACGATGTCTTCCACGACAGTTTCGACCTGCTCCGGCGGGTACTTGTAGGCAACGGCCCAGCGAGGCGCGTGCGAGACCATGCCGAGCTGGCGCTGCAGCTCCAGACTGTCGACCTTGACCACGACGCCATCGGTGCCATAGGCCAACTCGTGCCTTGGCTCGTGCCAGCGTTCGATGAATGCCACCACGCCATCGACGTCCAGACCTGATTCGCGATTTGGCTCGACTGCCAGCCCGAGCCCTTCCATCCGGTCCAGCGCGCCGTGCTGCGTTTCCGCATTGGGCTGCTCGAGCAGGACGTAGAACCAGGTCGCGAGCCTGCGGCTCGCCGTAACTGTTGGATCGATCTGGCGCAACGAGCCCGCGCCACTGTTGCGTGGGTTGGCATAGAACGGCAAGCCGGACTCCTCGCGCTCGGCGTTGATGCGCGCGAACTCGGCCTTGGGCATGAAGACCTCGCCGCGCGCTTCGATCGTTACGGGCTCAGTCAGCGCACTGGGGATCGACTCGATTGTGCGCAGGTTGGTGGTCACGTCCTCGCCCGTTGTGCCGTCGCCGCGCGTCGCCCCCTGCAGCAGACGGCCTCGGTCGTAGCGAACCGCGACCGCGAGGCCATCGATCTTGAGCTCCGCGATGTACCTCAGATCCCGGGCGGCCTCTTCCTCGTCCATGCCCAGCAACCGACGGACGCGAGCGTCGAAAGCGCGCAGCTCGTCGTACGAGAAGACGTTGTTGAGCGACAGCATCGGCGTCGAGTGACGGACTTCGCTGAACTGGCCACTCGGCGTCCCGCCCACCTTTTGAGTCGGCGAGTCCGGCGTCTGTAGCTCGGGATGCTCGTCTTCGAGCTCAACGAGCTCGCGGAACAGTGCGTCGTATTCAGCGTCGCTGATCTCCGGCGCGTCCTGCTCGTTGTACAGCACACTGGCTCGCCGAATCTGCTCTCGCAGCTCGGCGGCACGGGCCTCCTGTTTGGGCGACGTCACCCGTCGAGGATAGAGAACCGACGCCCCTCGGGCCGCAGCGCGTCTGCGCGATAATCCCCTTTCGGCTCACCCCGCTGGTATGAGGGTCGCCGCCGTCCGCCAGCCCTAAGATCGGCGCGGCAATCGCTTGTTGGTCTATCGGAGGCTGTCCGTGTCGCGCGCGCGAATTCGTATCCTTCTTGTCGTTGCGCTCGTCGCAACCAACTTCCTGATCCTTGTTGGGCCGCTCCACGCCCAGGGCAATATGGTCACCGGCACCGTCGTGCTGCTCGAGAAAGTGAGCCTATCTCGGAATGCCGTGGCGGTGGTCACGTTGACGGACCGCTCAAAGGATGGCGCCGGCACGATCATTGGCCAGCAACGCATCGATGGCGTGACCGGGTCAACCCGTTCGCTGTCCAATTCGACCCCGCGATCATCAACCAGAAGCATGCCTATTCGGTCTACGCCTCCATCGTCGACGGCAGCAAGCAGTGGCAGAACGCCGCACCTGTCCCGACGATCACCGGCGGGCCGCTGGATGGACTGAACGTGGTGGTGACCACGCCGCAATACCAGACTCCGGCTCAGATCACGGGAACGCTCACACTCCCGGCGGGGACTGTGCCAACAGTCTCGGCCGTTGCCTACGCTGCAATCCTCGACGCGACCACCGGCCGGCTCGTATCGCGCCAGATGATCCCGTCGCCCGCGACGCTTCCGGCGCCGTTCACCGTCGGCTACGACGCCTCACTGGTCAACCCTGACGACTCGTACGTGGCCATCGGCGGGCTGATTGACGGCCCGACTCTATGGGCCTCTGCGCCGACGACGATCGCTCCGGACGCGACCTATGACCTCACGCTGACACTGTCAAGCACCGTGATCCCGGGACCGGGAGCATCGGCAACGCCGGTGGCCAGCGGGTCGCCGGAGCCTTCGGCAACGCCGGCAGGGACGCCCAATGGTTCGCCGTTCGTCACGCCTAAGCCCACATCTGCCCCAAGCGAGGCGCCCACGGCTACTCCGACAGAAGTGGCCACCGCCGCGCCCACCGAGGCACCGACTGCGCCACCAAGCGCTTCACCCACCCTCGCACCGAGTGCCACTCCGGCCGCAACCGAGTCAGTGCAGCCCTCGGCCAGCGTTGGACCAAGCGAGAGCCCGAGTGCGTTGACCGTCACGGGCCAGGTCACCTATACCGAGCCGGCAACGCTCAGTGATGCTGCGGTACTGACCGTCGTGGTCGTACAGGTCGACAGCAACGGCCCATCGGTCGTTGCGGTCGGCGAGCAGCAAATCAAGACTCCGGGACAGGTGCCGATCGGCTTCAGTGTTCCGCTCGATCCCGCGCTCCTCGTACCGACCACTGACGCGTTCCTGTATGCGACCCTGATCGACGGCACGAACGCGTGGACGACCGATGGCGGCGTCGCTGTCGCGACCAACGGCGCTCCAACCGACAACGTCCAGGTGCCGCTGACCTTCCGCCCGGACTTGATCCAGGGCGAAGTGACGGGCGCTATCACCGGTCTGCCCTCCGACATCTCACTTGATGCGTGGGCGATGGCCTTCGTCGTCAACCAGGCAGATGGCACGATCCTGGGTCTGCAATCCGGTCCGATCTATGGATCCACGCTGGTCCCATTCGAAATCCCGTTCCAGGTCGAGAACGTGGATCCCGACGCGACCTATGTCGCCGCGGCCACTGTCTTCGACAACACGCGAACGTTCCGAAGTGATCAGGGAGTGCCGGTGATCACCAACGGCAACCCATTCAGCGACATCGTCCTGCCCGTCATCGCCGCGGGTCCATCGGCGACGCCAACGGCTGTTGCCACTCCGACGGCCGCGGCGCCGACGGCGACCGCACAGCCGGTGGCCACAGCCACCCCAGCAGCCTCCAACGGCAGCGGCGGCGGCGTTGATCCGCTGCTTATCGCCGGAGTCGCTGGGCTGGTCATCATCGGTCTGATCGTGGTCGTCGCCGTCATGAGGCGCCAACCTGGTTCCTGATCCAGGGTTGCGGCGGGCCGTCCTCCAAGGGCGGTCCGCCGCTTCATGCTCAGATTCGTGAGCCACGCGGTTTCGACACCACGGCCGCGGCTCAAGCCGCTGGACGCACTGACCACACTGCGTGACTTCGCGCTCGTCACTTACGACGTAGATCCACAACGGCTGGCATCGCTCTTGCCGGTTACGGATTTGAACCGGTGGTCGTGACCTTGCGCGACGGGCGTCGCCGCGGGCTCGTGTCGGCCGTCAATTTCACGGACGTCGAATTCCATTTCGTGGGAGCAAGCTTCGCCCGGGTGTCGTTCGTGCAGACGAACTACCGCGCCTACATCACGCGTGGCTCTGAACGCTCGGTGTGGTTTTTCGGCACGACGCTCTCGAGCCGCCTGACCGTGTTTCCGCGGCTGATCTGGGGCATGCCGTGGCATCGCGTCAGGGCCTCACTCGACGCGACCTGGAATGGCGCCAAATGCGTGAGCTATGAGTCGTCCAGCAGCGGCCGCTGGTGCAGCTCCTCGATGCGGCTCGTACCAACCGATGAGCCTGTCGGGACGCTTGACGGCTTCGAGAACGCCGACGACGCAGCACGAGTCATCGCCAACCCTCTGATCGGCTACTTCGAGCACGAGCGTGGAGGCGTCGGACGCTATTCCGTCTGGCACGAGCCGCTCCAACCTGCGCTCGGACGGGCGGTTTCAGCTCGCTTCAGCGTCTTCGAGGAGAGGGGTTTGGTCGAGGCCGACCAGGGCCCGCACTCGGTCCTCCTTCAGCCGTCGACCGACTTCACCGTGCTGCTGCCGCCGCATCGCGTCGCGCAGGGTACCTAGCTTTCGAGAAGCTCCAGGTTGGCTAATGAGGCGAGCAGGCGCTTCACGCCGCGCTCCGGAAATGCGACGGTGACCTCCTCGTCGTCGCGTGTCAGTTTCGAAGTAACGACGGTGCCTTCGCCAAATGCAGGATGGCGGACACGGTCAGCGTCTCGAAAGCGTCGCTCGCCCGGAATGACAGGTCGCTCGCTTCCCACGGACCGCGCCGGAACTGCTGTGGGCGTCTCCGGTGTGTCCCATAGAGACCGATTGCCGCTTCCGGACTCGCCTTGCATGCCGTAGTAGCGCTCGCGCTTTGCGTTGAGATCGCGCGTCGGTGTGAACGTCTCACCGTCGCGCGGGGCGCCCGGTGACGGCGTGTAGCCGCCGCCGGGCGGCAGCGCCCGGCCCCCGCGTGTCGACATTGAGCTGGAGCCACTGTTCATCCACGACGCGCGCCGGCCGACAAGGCGCGATGCCGCGCGTGGTCC
>JBBQEC010000012.1:0-23291 GCA_038320305.1 Candidatus Limnocylindrales bacterium
TCGGCAAGACGAGCTTCGCGCTCAACTTTGCGGAGCACGCGTCCGTGCGCGAGGGCAAGACGGTTGGCGTCTTCTCGCTCGAGATGAGTAAGGAGCAGCTCGTGCTGCGCCTCCTTAGCTCTGTCGCCAATATCGACTCGCAGCGACTGCGTACGGGCTTCCTCGAGGAGATGGACTTCACGCGACTGGCGCCAGCAATGAACGCGCTCGCCGAGGCGCCCATCTTCATCGACGACACGCCGAACATCAGCACGATGGAGCTGCGTACCAAGGCCCGCCGGCTTCAGGCGGAATCCGGCCTGGACATGATCATCGTCGACTACCTGCAGTTGATGCAGTCCACGGTTACGTCGCGTGACGCCAACCGCGTCCAGGAGGTGAGCGAGATCACGCGCGGACTCAAAGGGCTTGCGCGCGAGCTCCAGGTTCCGGTCGTGGCGCTCTCGCAGCTTTCGCGCCAGGCAGAGATGCGCGAGAACAAGGAACCCAGGCTGTCGGACCTGCGCGAGTCTGGATCAATCGAACAGGACGCGGATCTGGTCATGTTCCTGTGGCGCGAAAAGGAGCGTGGCGGTGAGGACGAGGATCCGGAAGGCGAGATCATCAACCTCCGTCTGGCCAAGCACCGCAACGGACCTACCGGCGAGACCAAGCTCTTCTTCCGGAAGAAGCAGACTCGGTTCGTTTCGTACGCCGACGAGTCGCGCTATGCGGGTACTTACAACTAGTCAGCCGGGCAGCGTGCTGGACTCGTCTGGCAGGAGCGGCCGGACCGAGAAGTCGACAAGCGTCCCGTCCGGAGTCTTGACCCAGATAGACATTTGACCGCCATTTGGCACGTCCGTGAGCTTCGCGGTTTGATCGCGGTTCAAGTTCTTTGCCGCCCACGCAGACTGGTCGGCCGCGACGAAGTCAGACGGCAAGATGTCCTTCCACGGCCAGGCGATCGGCTCGACGCCGGCCGGCGTATTACCGCCGCTGGCGTCGAACATCATCACCTTGTATACGTCCGGGTCATAGTCCGAGATCGGGTCCACAGCGCCGCCGCGAGCTTCGGTTTCGAATCCATTCAGACGCTGCTGGAGCTTGTTCAGTGCCTCTCGGTCCGCTCGATCCGGGCCGTCGTTCGTGCTTTCAAACAGTGCGTACACCGACACCCTCTTGTCGACCCCATCGGCATTAACGGTGAAGATCGTCGAGCCCGCGTCGGCGATCCCAGGAAAGTCGTAGCTCGTCCTGGCATTCGCCAGGCCACCGTCGTTGAGCGCGAAGGCGAGCAGCTCGTGGATGTCCTGGTCGGTCATGTGGCCGGTCAGGAAGGGCGGGTTCGGTGCGTTGAAGTCGACGCCGCTCGTTGCGGGAAGTGGCTTGAAAACGACCGTGCCGTCGCCGTACAGAGTGAATTGAGCCATCTGAGTCGCCGCAGCCTGCATTGGAATGAAGCCACCGCCCCATTCCATGCGCAGAACGACGTCGGTCGCTCCAGTTGGGTGGGCGATGGTGCCGGCGGGCGTTGAAGTGGGCCGTGGAGTAAAGGTCGCCCGGGGAATAGCGGTGGGAGTGGCGGTGGTCGTCGGCTCAGGAGTAGCACCAACACCGCGGAACGCGGCGCATCCGGCAAGCAAGATGACCAGCGCAGATGAGAGAAGGATGTGGACACGCTGTTGACGGGCAAGTCCAAGGGAGCGCGGCGTCAGTCTGCTCATTGGACGTAGACGACGATCGGTGACGCTAGGTTCCGCCCTTACACTCAGCCGGACACTGACGACGATTTGTGAGGGAGACGGAGAGATGGGCGTGGTGATCATCCGCGAACTGGTCGGAACTAGTCCGCGGTCGTGGAGCGACGCCGCACGTCAGGCGGTCGCGACCGCTTCGCGCACTGTCCGCAACATTCGGGAGATAGAGGTCGTGAAATCGAGCGCGCGCGTCGAGAACGGCGAGATCGTCGAATATCGCGTCGAGTTGAAGCTGCACTTTGAATACGAGGGCACTTAGGTTGACTGCGGTTTAGTTATCCACAGTCTGGGTCAGACAACCAACCGATAAGCGGGCGCGGCGATGATCAGCCGATGTTCCGCCAGACGCCCGTCGCTCCCCGGATGACGACCCGCCGCAAGCCGCTTGCGGACGGGGCCGCGAAAGAGCCGGCCACGTCGGACGTCGACGAGTTAGAGCTTCCGCGCGATCTCCCGCGGATGAAACTGCCACCGGTCGAGCTCGGACCGATCATCAAGGCGAAGATTCAGGCTCCTGCCCTGCGCGAATCGACGCTTTCGCGCGAGCGGCTCATCGAACAGCTGAGCCTCGCCACGGCGCATCGTCTGACTCTGCTCATCGCCGAGGCCGGATACGGAAAGACCACGCTACTGGCGGACTTTGCCCGAGTCTCCGGGCTTCGCACCCTCTGGTACCGCCTGGATCCCGCCGATGCAGACCTGATCACGTGGACTAATCACATCGTCGCCGCCGCGCGCGAGACAGAGCCGAATTTCGGCGAGGCAACTCTCCGTCTGCTGTCGCAGATCGCGACCGGCGGTCCGCCAACGTCAGCGTTCATGTCGAGCGTGATCAGTGAGCTGGGAGATCTAGAACCCGTGCCCACGTTGCTCGTCATGGACGACTTCCACGCCGTCGACGAAAGCCCGGAGGCCATTGAATTCGTCTCGCGGCTCATCCGCGACTCTCCACCGTGGCTTCGCATAGTGGTGTCTTCGCGGCGCCGCCCGACGTTGGAGGTCGGCCGAGTCGCCGCGAGCGGCGAGCTCGCCGAGATCTCGACCGACGACCTGCGCTTTTCCCTCGACGAGACGAATCGGCTCTTTGCCGAAAGCTACGGGATGCCCCTCGACGACGACGTGCTCCAAGATCTTGACGCCCGCACGCGGGGCTGGGTGGCCAGCCTGCAGCTGTTCCACGGTTCGATCCGAGGACGCTCGCCATCCGCAGTCCGTGCTCTGGCCCGTGCTCTTTCAGGCGCAAACAACCCGATCTACGACTTCTTGGCTGAAGAAGTCCTCGGCAACCTGTCGCCGGCCATGGAGCTATTCCTTGTGCGTTCGTCGTTGCTGGAGCGCATCTCGCCACACCTCGTCGTTGCGCTGTTCACTGACGAACTCAATCCAC
Organism: Candidatus Limnocylindrales bacterium; assembly: GCA_038320305.1. Classification (GTDB taxonomy): domain Bacteria; phylum Chloroflexota; class Limnocylindria; order Limnocylindrales; family CSP1-4; genus JALYGJ01. Next base: position 3,127 of record JBBQEC010000012.1, read on the forward strand.
CCACGCCGAGGGACGCCGAGTCATGGCTGGAGGAGGGCGATCGGCTCATGCTCCTGAGTAGATCCAGTGAAACGAGTGAGGCCCGCCAACTCCACCCGCTTCTGCGAGGTTTTCTAGGCCGACACCTACGCACGATTCAATCTGAAGAGCAGATCCGAGACATCCACCTTCGAGTTGCGCACGCGGTTGAGGACTCCGACGGTCTTACGGCCGCTCACCACTTCCTAGAGGCAGGAGACGAGCAGAAGGCTACGGAGTGTCTCGGCTCGTCAGTTATGGTCACGATGGGTTCCGGCCAATGGGGCGTGGCGTCCGATCTGATCGATCGGATGACCGGTGCAACCGCGGATCCAGCAATCGCGACGATTCGAGCGCGACGAATGATCGATGAGGGCCAGCTGGATGATGCAGCCGAAGCACTGGATCAAGCCGACATCTCAAACTCCCCACCCCCTGTTCGAGCCACATATCGCCACGCTCGCCTAACTCTTGGATGGCGCACAGCGAATCGCGAGCTCATGGTCCAGACGCTCGCGGAGATCCAGCGCGACGGTGAGACGCCTCCAATTCTCCGAGACATCGCTCAGGTTTTTGTCGATGCGAGCCCACTAGCCACGAGGCCCGTGACGTTGCCATCGCTAGCAAAACGGTTGCGCAAGATGGCCGTGAACCAGTCCAATGAAGGCCACTACTTCTACTCGGCGATAAGTCTCCACAATGCCTCCGTAGCCTTCTTCAACGCCGGCGAATATGACGAGGCGATCACCGCTGGGGGCGAGGCTCTCGGAAGCTTCGGAAGACTCCCATTCTTCGCAGTTGAACAGCTTTCGACTCACACCCTCGTGTCCATGGCCCATCTCGAACGCGGCGATCTCCAGGCGGCGCAACGACATAGCCAGTCGGCTCTTGAAACCGGACGTGAATTCGCTGATGTCGCCGCGGAACTTTCGTTCGCCGCCCAACTTGTTGGGCGCACCGCACGGGCGTCGGACTTACTCACACGCGCGCAGTTCCTTCAGGGCCAAGGGTACTCCGACGTCCTCGGAGAGGCCCTATGCGAAGCGGCATTGGCTCTTGTGGAGATCGAGCGAAATCCGTTGGACGCAGTTGAGCGGCTCGAGAGACCGCTGGAAGATCCACTGGATCTTGGCTACTCGCTGACGCGGGCCGCGCTTCACTGCGAGGCACTGTTGCTGTCAGGTCGTATCGAGGAAGCCCGCGCATCGATCAAATCTGCGACAAAGACGGCTCATTCGCTGCAGGCACGGCGAGCATCAGTTCGCTTGGCAGTTCTACGAGCAATCGTCGTCGGAGACGCGAGAGAACTTGAATCAGCTGTGGAGGCCGCGGCCGCCAGCGGTGATCTAGCCCTCTTGGAGTTAGCTGAGGCTCTAACAAGGTCGCTGGACGCGATCGGCCGGTTGCCAAAGCCGCTCCGAGACTCAATCGCGAGCTACCCCGAAAGGTGGCTGCCATTGATCCGCCGACGGCTCGGGGCCGGCAACACCCCTCTCGGTCATGCCGCAGCGGTCGTGCTGGATTCGTTGGGCACGGCGGAAGACGTTGGTCTTTTACGAGCATTCGCCAAGACCTATGCGAAGCGTGGGCCGGGACGCGGACTAGGAAAGGGCTTGGCCCGACGAGTTAGCCCAAAACTCGTGGTGGACGATCTTGGTCGTACGAGCCTTCGCGTGTCGGACCGCACGATCTCGTTGACTTCGATGAGAAGGAAACCAGCTGCTGTCCTTCTGTACCTCGTTACCCGCCCGGGATTTGCGGTAAACCGTGAACAGGTTGTCGACGCCCTCTGGGGGGATAGCGATCCATCCAGTGCTGCCAACAATCTCAATCAATCCCTCTACTTCCTACGTCGGGAAATCGACCCGTGGTTCGAAGATGACGTGTCAGTCGACTACGTGGGGTTTCAGGGCGAGATCGTTTGGCTTGATCAAGACCTGGTCGCGGCGACGAGCGCACAATTCTTGACGCGAGCACAAGATCAAACCTTGACTTTGGATGACGCCACGTCGTTGCTCGGGTCGTATCGTGCTCCATTTGCGCCGGAGTTTGAATACGAGGAGTGGGCGATGGCTTGGCGAAATCGGGTGCACGCAACATTTCTAGAACTCGCACATACGACGATGGCCGGGCGGATAAGAGAGCAGGACTTGGACGGTGCTCGCGCTATTGCGGCGCACGTGATCCAGGTGGATGAAGACGCGTCCGATGTAGAGCAGGTGCTCGTATGGCTGTACGGCCAACTCGGGCTCCACTCCGCGGCGCGCACCCAATACGACCATCTGGCGACTTGCGATCGGCTCGACGGCGTGGAAGCGCTGCCCTTTGAGGACCTTCTGAAGGGTCTCCCGCCCCTCTAGACCTCGAATACGTCGCCATGCGTATTGGGATGAGGTCATCACGTTGCGTATGTTTCCCCTGAGCCGCGAGCCATGGGCTGCGGCACCGCATTTGGCGGTACTGGGCACGGGTCCGAAATGACCCAATAGAGGAGCACGTGATGGTACCAAACCGCAGCGTCAAAAGCTGGTAGCACGATGAGCCGTCGGGCAGGGCGAATACTCGCCCTGCTTGCGACGATCGGATCCGCGATCCTCGCTGGCGGTGCCGGAGTGAAGCCCCTATAAGTACCGGGCCAACATACGGTACGAAACTCCCAGTATGGAGGTGCCATTGGTGCCTCCATACTTTTTGTGTGTCCAAAAGTGTGGACTTGACTAGTCCGTGACTATCCATCTCAAGATGCTCGTCGCCAGCGTCGTACTCGTCGCTGGTCTCTTCATGGCAAGCGTCTTGGTCGCCTATCCGCTTCAACCAGCCATTGGGGGCTGGGCTGGTCTGGCGTTGTGGATTGGCGTCGTCCTCCTCAGTTCGGCCGTTCCAGTGCGCATGCCCGGCGGCGCCATCGTCAACGTCACCATCGCACCAATTCTTGCCACCGCCGCCCTCGGAGGTCCAAGCGCAGCCGTGATCGTCGCAGCCATTGGCACGTTCGAGTGGCGCGAGATAAAGGGATTGCTGCCTGGCAACGGAGGCGTCCCTTGGTACGGAACTCTCTACAACCACGCTGAAGTAATCATTCCCGCAGGAATCGCGGGAATTCTGTGTTCGGCGGTTGCTCCACAGTACGCACCGTCAGCAGTGACTCTCGTTGCTGTAACAGCGGCCGGAATCATCTACTTCCTCATCAACATCGGACTCGCCGCCCAGGTCTCGACGGTCCGTGACGGACGGCAGTTCGGGGGGGTGTTCGTCGCAGATGTGAGACAGCTCGGTCCGAGCCTGGCGGGATTGGCGCCTTTGTCGTGGCTGATGGCCTCGATGTACGTGATCGCCGGACCGATTGGTGTCCTCCCGTTCGCAGTGCCGCTGCTCGCAACTCGGAGCGGCTATAAGAAGGTCGTCGAGATCCGCGACATGTTCACCCAGACCGTCAGGAGCCTGGCTTCTGCGGTCGACGCCAAGGACCCGTACACGGCCGGCCACTCGGTTCGGGTCCAGCTCATCGGCAAGGATCTCGGCGCGGAGATGCGCTGCTCCGAGTCTGAGCTGGAGGCCCTCGAGTGGGGCGGCCTGCTGCACGACATCGGCAAGATCGGCATCCCCGACGCAATCCTGCTCAAGCAGGGCGCGCTGACCAAGGAAGAACGCATGGTCATGAACGCTCACCCGGTCAAAGGCGAGGAGATCATCCGCCCAGTCGCCAAGCTGGCGCCGGAGCTACCGATCATTCGCCATCACCACGAATGGTTCAACGGCTCGGGCTACCCGGACCGTCTGGTCGGGCACGACATCCCGCGCCTGGCGCGGATCCTGCACGTCGCCGACTCGTTCGAGGCGATGACTGCCGCCCGCCCCTACCGAATGACCCCGCTGACCGAGGAGGAGGCGATGTCCGAGTTGCACAAGTTCAGTGGCATCCAATTCGATCCAGAGGTCGTGGCAGCATTCGACCGACTGATTGCACGCAGACCAGAATGGGCCAAGCCGAACATTCCCAAGCATCTGACAGAGCGCGAGATCCCCCGTCTTGGAGAGAACGCTCGGGCACTGCCAGCCTGAAGCAGCGGGCGTCCAACGTGCGACTCCGCCAATGCGATGCTGCCGACGCGCCGCCGCCAATAAGCACTCGATTGGGTCAACCACAGCGGCCTCAGCCGCTACCTTGAAAGTATGAGGCTGGGACTCACGACCAAGCTGGCCGACCCTCGCCCATGATCGTTCTCGGTATCGTCCTGGGGCTTGTCCTCGGCCTTCTCGCGGGCGGCAAGATCACCCGGCTCATTGATGTCCACCTGCGTTGGATCGGCCTCATCTTCCTCGCGCTGGTTCTGCGTTACGGCACCCAGCTGGCCATCGCTGACGGGAACCAGCTCGTCGAGTCGCTTCGGCTGCCCCTCTATGCCGCGGCATTCCTGCTATTGCTCGCTGGCCTATGGCCAAATCGGAATCAGCCCGGGATCTTGGCCGTGATCGTGGGCGCCGCGGCCAATGGGCTGGCAATTGTCATCAACGGCGGGTACATGCCCGTCTGGGGCCCATCGCTCGCAGCCGCGCAGATGGGCACGGGCGATCTGAGCGTCAACTTCGTCCTGCTGCCCACCGAGATCGGCAGCCAGTTCTTCCGCATGGCGGGACCGATTGCAGACCTGATCCCAGTCCCCATCCCATATCTGAACAACGTGTCGAGCATCGGCGATGCATTCATCGCGGCCGGGTTAGCGTGGTTCGTCTTCGCCTATCTCGTGCGCGCCAACGATGCCGCACAGCCCGCCGAAGTCAGCCTGGGTCCGGACGCTCAGGTGGTCGTAGATTCGGGCATTGGCATCGAGCGTCCAGTCGTACTGGGCGGCGGTGCGGGTCCCGGTTTGTCGAGTCCGTTCGGCCCTCAAACCCCGTACGGCCCTCGAGGGCGCATACGCGGACATCCGTACGTCCGACTCGCTCACGATCCCAGGTTCGCCGCCTACTGGCTGGCCCAGACGATCAGTCTCTTCGGCGATCGACTGCACCAGGTGGCGATCGGAGTGCTCGTCTACGCCGTTACCAACTCGCCGCTCGCGACCGGCCTTGTATTCCTCGCTGCGACGCTGCCAAACGTAGTGCTGGGCCCGATCGCTGGTGCGTTCGTCGATCGCTGGGAGCACAAACGGGTGATGATCGCCAGTGATCTCATCCGCGCCGCACTCGTGCTGGCAGTCCCGTTCGCCGCAGATTCCAACATCTACCTCGTCTACCCGCTCGTTTTCCTGATCACCTCGGTAAGCCTCTTCTTCCGCCCGGCCAAGGTTGCGATCCTGCCGCGCATCGTCAAAGAGGACGACATCATGGCCGCGAGCAGCGCCACCTGGACGGCGGACAACCTCGCCGACGTCATCGGCTTTCCGCTCGCGGGCCTGTTCGTCGGCTTCCTCGGCGTCGCGGCGAGCGACCTGACTCTCGCATTCGTAGCCGATTCAGCCAGCTACGTGCTCTCCGCCGCCCTTCTCGCGACGATCACCATTGCGCCTCTGGTGAGAGTGATCGTCCCAACCGCAGCGAGTGCCACCCGCGTTTTCATCGGCCAGGTGTCAGACGGCTGGAGATTCCTGCGCACCAAGCCTGCGCTCATTCAGAACACCCTCATCAGCGCCGTCGCCCAGATGAGCGTGGGTGTCACGCTGGCGTTGATGGTCGTGTTTGCGCGGGACGGGTTGGACGGCTCAGTTATCCCATATCCGGAGAACTTCGCCGCGATCGAAACGGCAATCGGAGTCGGCAGCCTGGTCGGCGGCATCGCAGTCGGGGCAATCGGGAATCGGTTGCGCAAGGGCTGGCTGGTGGTCAGTGGCTTCATGCTCATGGGTCTGTCGTTTGTCGTCATTGGGCTGACAACGAACGTGGTCGTGGCAATCGTGGCGGCAACGATTGCCGGTGTGGCCAACCTCGTCTACATCATCCCGACTCAGACGATCTTCATCGAGATAACGCCCAACGAGCTGATGGGTCGTGTCGTCGCGTTCCGGAGCAGCCTCGTCTATGGCTCGATGACGCTCGCCATGGCGATCAGTGGCATCGCCGCTGAGAGCGTGCCGGTGGGCATCGTGATCGCTGCCTTCGGAGGTCTGACGCTGATCGGCGGGCTGATCGGAGCGCTCCTGCCGGCAGTGCGCAATCCAAACACCGTGCGCGCCCAACCGGAGGCAGCGCAGCCCGCGCTGCAATAATCCGTACAGATGTCCGTCGAACAGGTCGTATACGTCGTCATCGCCATTTCTATTGCCGTTGTGGCAGTCGTCGGCGCGCTCATGGCGTGGCGCGCGATGAGCAAGGCCGGAGCTGGGTTGCGCGCGGCCGAGGCACGCTTGTCGCTCATCGCCCAGACCATCCCGGAACGGATGACGGCGACCCGCGCGGAGCTGGCCAAGGTCGACGCCCAGACCGAGCACGCGCTGTGGATGCTGGGCAATCTGGACACGCGCGTTGACGCCGCCCGGGCCGATCTCCTCGCAAAGCGTGTCGCATCGGATAGGCTGCGCCTGCGGATGATCGAAGGCCGCTTGACCGTTGCGCGGCTGCGTCAAATCGTGCGCCTGCTGGTGCGACTCGGCGAACTGAGGAGGGCCATCCTGTAATGACGGGCGAAGTGCCGCCGGACGATAAGAACGCGCTGGAAAACGGCGAGCTCGAGCCCAAAGACGGCGAGCTCGAGCCCAACGGTGGCCCGCCCGAGCCGGAAGACGCCGCCGCGGCCCAGCAACACGGCGACGACGAACTTGTTGGCGCTGCACCGAAGGAAGCCGACTCGCACGAAGACGCATCTGTCGACGAGGCGGACGATAACGACGCAGAGGACGAGGCCGACGACGGTGAGGAGGCCGACGACGAAGACGCGGCTGGCGGTGCCGAGCAGGCGGTTCCCGCGTCTGCGGCCGCTACCGTCGCCTCGAGCCGGCGCGGTTCCAAGTCGGCTTCGCCCGCATCCGACTCAAAGACACAAACACCCTCCGAGGATGAGCTCCCCTACATCGATGACCGTGTGTCCAAAATCTGGATCGGCGCCATCGTTGCGGTGTTCATTCTGATCCTGGCCTACGGACTCCTGTTCGGACATGCTGGACTCTTCAGCCCGCCTCTCCCAACGCTGGAGCCTGAGCCGACCGATACGCCGGTACCCAGTCTCACCGCCGGACCCAGTGTCTCGCCGAGCTTCACGCTGACGCCGAGCCTTGCGCCAAGCGCGGCCGCAAGTGCGACGCCCACGACGGTCCCATCAGCGGGTTCGACGTCGACCGCGCCCAGCGCTGTGCCGTCGGCTTCACCCTCGCCGGCCGCGTCGGCCTCGCCGGGCAGCTAGCGCAGGGCGCCTGGATGCGGCGCTGGTTCGGGCGTCGGCGAGACTGGGCGACGGTCCAGCTCGAGGCGCGCGGGATTAGCGATCCGCGGGTCCTGCGGGCGATGCGCGCCGTGCGGCGCGAGCTGTTCGTGCCTAGTGAGCTGCAGCGCGCGGCGTACGACGACGGGGCACTTCCGATAGGCCACGGCCAGACGATCTCGCAGCCGTACATCGTCGCGTCCATGACCCAATCGCTGGCTCTGCCGCAATGGTCCGCCGCGCACGATGGCGCCCGCCCAAAGGTGCTCGACGTCGGCACTGGCTCCGGGTACCAGGCCGCGGTGTTGGCCGAGATGGGCGCACAAGTCGTCTCGATCGAACGCGAGAGTGATCTGGCCGCGGGCGCCACGCGCTTGCTGGACTCGCTTGGATACGCCATCAAGGTGATGGTCGGCGATGGCAGCGCCGGCTTGGCGGCCGAGGCGCCATTCGCGGGCATCGTCGTGGCGGCTGCGTCGCCTGAGATACCGGTGCCACTCGTTGATCAGCTTCTGCCGGACGGCCGCCTCGTCATCCCGATCGGTTCGCGCCACGACCAGGTGATCACCCTCATCCGGCCGACAAAGGACGGATTCACGCGCGAACCGATCGAGCGGGCCGTCTTCGTGCCCCTCATAGGCGAGCACGGCTTCGCCGACTGACGGGCGCTGATATCCTCGCCAACCGATGACCCACGTGTTCGTTTCGCCACATCCGGACGATATCGCCCTGTCGTGCGGCGGCCTGATTGCCAGCCTCCGCGAGCTGGGTCAGAACGTCACGATCCTGACTGTCTACTCGGGCACGGCCGGTGGCAACGGACAGCTATCCGAGTATCAGCGGGCCGCGCTCGGCTTTGGGAACAAAGCGAACTGGCCGCTGACAGAGGCGTTCCGGCGCGACAACATCGCGGCCGAATATGTCGTCGATGCCGACCCGGCCACCAGCCCACCGTGGATGGCCGATCCAGACCGGATCGAGCTCACCCAGCAACGTGCCAACACGCAGTCGCGCCAGTTCTGGCAGCGTGCCGCGTGGACGCGCTCGGCGAACATCACTAACGTCGAAACTGACGCTCGTCCGGTCGCGGATACCATCGGTGGCCAGGGATCACTCGAGAGAATCGATTTCGACGCGGCCGATGTCGCGGCCATGCGCAAGATCGAAGAGGAGCGCTATGCCTTCTTCGCCGAGTGTTCGGTGATTTTCCTCGACCTTCCCGACGCGGCCAATCGCGGCTACGAGGGCGACGATGAGCTGCTCGGTGCGGTGCGCGAGGATGACGAAGCACCCTACGACCTGCTGCGCAGCGAGATCCTGCGTCTCGAGCCACAGGTCGTCTATTTCCCGCTGGCGGTGGGCGGTCATGTCGATCATCAGCAGTGCCGCGACGTGGGTGCAGCGCTGTTGTCGGAGGGTCGGCGCTGGGTGATGCCGGCGCCAAGCTTCGTGGGCCGGACAGTGTTCTACGAGGATTTCCCGTACGCGTGGTGGAATGACTTTGACGGTCCGTCGAGCGTCGGCGGCCTGGGCCTGGAGCTGCCCGCGGGTGTCGGTATCGAGCCTCAGTACAGCGACATAAGCGAGGTCATCGATCGCAAGGCCGCGGGCATGCGCGTGTACGCATCGCAGATGCCGCGGCTGTTCGAGACGGACAAGGAGATGCTCGATGCCGTTTTCGGCTACGGATCGCGCCTCGCGCTGGCCGGCGCAGTCCGCGGTTACGCCGAACGCTACTGGGCCACGGTCGCCCTCTAGAGCGGCAGGTCAGGCGGCCGTTCGGGCGGTCGTCGCGCGCGCGGCCACGATGGAAGCGCCAGCGTCGTAGATGGCGCTGATCGCGCGGACCATCTCATCGAGCGAGAAATTCGCGTGCACGAAGTCGTGGCCGGCGCGAGCAAGCATGTCGGCGAGTGGGTGATCCGTAAGGATGCGCAGGATCGCGCCCGCAAGCGCCTCAGCATCCTTCGGCGGCACGAGCAGACCGGTGCGCCCGTTCTCGATCATCTCCGGGATGCCGCCGACGTTCGTCGCCACCACTGGACGGCGCAGCGCCATCGCCTCGAGCAGTGCCAATCCCTGCGCTTCGCGATAGGAAGGTAGAACGGCCACGTCCAACGCCGCGGTCACGGCCGGCACGTCGTCGCGCAACCCGGTGAACAGCACCTCCGCGCCAGGACGCGCGCGCCGCGTGCCAACACATCGATCGCCCGAGCAGCGCGCACCGAGCAGGTTCAGCTCCTCGGCCTGCGCCTCCAGCGCAGCGCGTTGGCTGCCTTCGCCGATGATCAGCAACTTGGCATTGGGCAGGCGCGTCAGTACCAGCGGCCATGAATCGAGAAGAGTTCTGTGGCCCTTCTCCGGCTCCAGCCGCGCGACGACGCCAACGAGCGGCGTACCCTCGGCGAAGCCGTACTCCTCGGGCAACGTGCAGCACGCGTCTGTGTACTCGTAGCGCTTGAGATCGACGCCGTTGTAGACGAGCTCCACTGGAGCAGCCGTGCGGCCCTCGGCGACGAGCTTGGCAATGATCGCCCGACTGACCGCGATCAGCCGATCCATCGAGGGCGTCAGCCTGCGCAGCAGGACGCGGTCTTCCTCACTGCGCACGCGGCTCGAATGGACGGTGCTGACAACGTACGGCCGCGGAAGCCGCTGCTCGCTGAGCGCCAATGCCGCGCGCGTGCCAATGACCTCGGCCCTGTACATGTGATTGTGGACGATCTCGGGCGGCCGGTCGCGGAACAGCCCCACGACACGGTCAAGTGCCGTCGCGTCATCCAACTCGTCAACAACGTGAACAGTCACGCCTGCCGCTTGCATGCGCCTCACGGCCGGACCGTCGGACAGGCTCACGACCTCAACGTCGAAGCGTGCCGGATCGAGGCCCGTGACGAGATTCTGGACGCTGACCTGGGCGCCGCCCCCCGCGCCACTGGCCATCACCTGAGTGACGCGCGTGGTCATGGCGCGGCCTCACGCAACACGAGCAGCCGATCGATCGGCTCATCCTTTGCGCCCCACTCGTACTTGTACGGCTCGTCACCGCGCAGGAAGTCGAAACGCCGGCGGCCGGCGGCGAGTCGATCCTGTAGGTACATCGCCGTGCCGGTGATGCCCGGCGATACGTCGCGCGCATCGGGATCCATGCCCGCGTTGTAGAGGAAGCAGGTCTGCCCATCGTCGAACGCGAGCATTGACCACACCAGTCGGTCACCGCAATGAACCAAGCCTATGTGCAGCTGGCCATCAGCCGACTCGCGCTCGAGCTTGGCCAACAGATGGACAAAGCGTCGGCTGCGATCGCCACCGGCCCCCTCGGGGAACAGGCCTTGCTCGCCGAAGCGCCGCGTGTGCAGGTCAATGAACAAATCGATGAGCTCGTCAGTGGGCTCGACGATCTTTATCGACAGGTCACCCACGACCGCGGCGCGACGCAGCTTGCGCCTGATCTCGTGCCGATCCGTCTTGTCGAGCGTGGCCAGGTACTCGTCCCAGTCGCCGCTTGGGGCGGTGATGACGGGGCAAACGTCCTCGCGCTCACGGGTCACGTCCCAACCGGGATCAACGCTGCGCAATGCCGTCTCGAGAGCCGGGAGGACCGCATCGTCCACACGCATCCTGCGCAGGTCGATGGCGTCCCACCGCTGGTCGCCGTGCTCCGCATCGGGCGGACGCGTGAACGCCTGCGCGATGGCCGCTACGACCGCCGGCAGATCATCGATGGCAGCAAGGATCGTCGCGTAGTCGGCGTGATAGCTGGCGCCGAAGAAGACGGCCTTGGCGTCAGGGGGCACGGCGCGGCAGTCGGAGCCATGGTCGCGCTCGCGCAGAACGGTCTTGGTGGCCAGATCGTCCGGTTCGACCTCGTGGCGATGCATGAGCGGCACGATCGCCCGCGCCAGCTCCCAATCGATGCCCCCACCCGCCGAGTCGGCGGGAACGCAGACGAGATACTGCTCATGCGCTGTGTCGCCATAGGCGTCCCACCACGCGCGATGAAAGGTCCAGCGCGAAAACGGAGTTGCCCCGGGCGTCTGCGCAAAGAGGCGGTCCCAGGACGAGCGCGGAATATCCGCGAACGGGATCGGCCGGGCATCGAGTGCTACGCGCGCTGCAACGAGGGTCACGTCAAACGCAGGGGTGGTGGTCGTGGCCAAGGTTCGAACTATTTGCTAGCAGCAGCAACAGGAATACGTCACCGCAAGTGACTCTAGCACCGGTTACCTCTTGGGCACTTTCCTGTTGATCAGCGGAATTCGGAAAAGATCGAATACGACCCGCAGCGCAAGGCTCGGACGGACGCGCATGCGCGAGCCGCGCTTGTCCGACCACTGCACTGGCACGATCGCAATCGTGTAGCCGCGCTTCCGTGCGAGATGAATGATCTCGGCATCGAAGACGATGCTGCCGATCTTCTGGCGGGCGAACAGATCGTGCGCTGCGTCGTTGGTGAAGCCCTTGAACCCGCACTGGGTGTCCGGCACGGGGCCCGTGACCCAGAAGGCGGCAAGTGAGTGAAAGATGCGGCCCAGCAAACGGCGGTGGCGCGGCTGGCTCGATCGACGGTCAGTGCCGTCGGGTTGAACGCGGCTGCCCAGAGCAACGTCATGGTCAGCCAGGGCCGCAGTCAGCAGCGGCAGTTGATCAGGCGGGGTGGCCAGATCCGAGTCGGCAAAGACGACATAGTCTCCGTGAGCGGCGAGCATGCCCGCCTTGACGGCAGCGCCCTTGCCCGCATGCAGGAGGTGCAGCAGCTCTAGCTTCTGTGCTCCGGCAAGTGCCTTCTGACGTTCTGTGACGATTGCGGCCGTCGTGTCCGTGCTGCCATCGTCCACGACCAGGACATTGACCGGTCCTATATCCGTCGCCGGTCGACCGGACTGGCGCGTCGCGCGCGAGCCGTTCAGATATCCGAAAAGCTCATCGAGCGCCGAGCCGATGCGGGCCTCCTCGTTGTACGCCGGTAGGACCAGCGTGACGCTCCGCTTAGGCGGTTCTTGGGCCGGGTCGGAAGGCGCCGCGGAGGGCGCGGACCCAGCTGTTTGAACGGAGGACATCCGGCGCATGGTAGTCGGCAGCGTCCGGCGCGAGCGGCAGCGCGCGAACAGTAGCCGCGCCCGGAAGGTGAACACCATGGAGTTGCCTGCCGATGCCCCATTCGTACCCGATTGGCGCTCGCAGTAGCCCTTTCGTATGGGTCGGGCAATAGGACGCCTGTTGCTAGGCTGCAACGTGCCCATGATCCCATTGGTCCTATTTGCGTTGGCATTCGTCGTTAGGGCGATCGTTGGCGTGATCTTTTTCCAGGGACCCGCATATCCAGACTCCTTTTACTACGCACATCTCGCCCACCAACTCGCTGCGGGCAATGGCTTCAGCGCGAACTACATCTGGAACCTGGATGACATCGGTCGCGCGGCTGTATTCGCGGGTTCATTACCGACTGCCGCCAACGCTTACTGGATGCCCTTGGCGGAGATCGCGGCGGCACCTTTTGTCGCGCTGTTCGGTCCAGGCCCATTCGCTACGAGCGTCGCGTTTTGGATCGTCGGCGCAATCGCCGCACCCCTTACGTACTGGATCGGACGTGACGCTGGCTGGTCCAAGGAAGCGGCCGTCATCGCGGGTGCCCTGGTCGCGGTGCCGGCCGGATTGACTCCGTTCGTTGCGCAAACGGACACCTTTGGCCTGTTCATGCTGTTCGGACCGTTGAGCTTGTGGCTGTGTGCGCGAGGCATACGCGGCGACCGACGGGCCTTCGCTCTTGGAGGCATCGTGGTCGGGCTCGCCACACTGACCCGCATTGACGGCCTCTTGCTGGGCATACCATTCGCCTTGGTCGCGGTCCTTGACCTGTTTCGTAGCCAAAGGCGCGTGGGTCTCGTCGCAGCGATCGGATGTCTCGTACTTTTTCTGACGGTAACCCTGCCCTGGGGATTTCGACAACTGGAGGTCTTCGGCTCACTCGTGCCCTCTGCCGCCAGCGGCCGGGCTCTGTGGCTGATTGACTACCAGCAGCTCTTCAGCCTGACCAACCCGCCGTCCTTTGACCAGTGGCTCGCGCAGGGCCTGCCGTGGATCCTGGGCAGCCGCCTCGGCGGGCTCCTCACGTCCCTCGGATTAATCGCCCTCATGCCCCTTGCTATCGTGATGAGCCCGTTCGCGGTGGTGGGTGCGTGGCGCGAACGGCATAACTCAGCCTTCGTTCCGTTTTTCATTGTCGTCATTGCGCTACTCGCGGCGATGACCCTCGTGTTTCCGATCCTCGTGCCACACGGGACTTTGCTCCATGCCGCAGCGGCACTGGTGCCGCACATCTTCCTTGTTACTGTCGTGGGCATCCGCGCCGCGGTCAGGTGGGTCGCCGCACGCCGACCATCATGGAGAGGCGCGACGGCCGTGCGAACCTTCTCCTGGTTGGCCGTCGCGATCGCCGTAATGGCAGCTGGTTTCCAGACTGTAAGCACGACCAACGCCTGGTCAGCAGCCAGGATCAGGCAGGTCGATCTGTCGGTGCCCATATTGGCCGCGCCGATCACCGACCGATTCATGGCCGCTGATCCAGGGGCCATCAACTACCTGACCGGTCGTCAGGGCGTCGTTACCCCTTCTGATCCGCTGCCGACTATTGAAGAGGTCGCGCGCGCTTACAACGTGCGCTGGCTGGTGCTCGAACGCGATCAGATCGTGCCGGCACTCGTACCTGTGCTGACAGGCGCGGTCAAGCCGGCCTGGCTGTCGCGGCCCGTGGCGGTCGTGAACGGGGTGCCATCGGCCATCGCAACGACTGGGCCAATCCCAAGCAACGTGCCGGACGGTGCCGTCTTCGCCGTGTGTCTTACCGCGGACGACACGCGGTGTCAGTGATGAGCGCATCGGCCACGGCCGCGGCCACTAGGGCGCGAGCCAATACGTCCGTGCAGGCCTGGATCGTGCCGATGGCGTTGTTCGGCGCCGCGCTCGTGGCCCGTTTCGTTGCGATGAGCGCGGTGCGCTTCCCTCTGACCGAGGGCAGCGCCTATTACGTGGCCGTGGCGCGCAACATCGCCGACGGCCGCGGCCCGGTCATCGACTCGATCTGGAGCTACGCCACGCCACCGTTCACGCTGCCCGGCAAGCCTGCGTTCGAGCTGTGGCAGCCAATGGCGTCGTTCATCGCGGCCGCGCCGATGCCGTTCCTTGGCACCTCGTATTCGAGCGCCCAGATCGCCTTTGCCGTCTTTGGAGCGCTCCTCGCCCCGCTCGCGTGGCTCGTCGCGCGCGACGCCGCGGCACAGCTCGAGCTGCCCCACAACAGGCAGGCGTATGTGGCCATCGGCGCGGGAGCCGTCGCAGCCCTGGCCGGCCCTTTCGTCCTCTCAACGGCCGTGCCGGATTCGACCCTGCCGTTCACGATTCTTGTCGTCGGAGCGTGCCTGTGCATGCCGCGCGCCTCCCGGGGTAATGCGCGCGGCATCCTCGCGCTCGGCATCTTGCTTGGACTTGCCTACCTCACGCGCATGGAGGCGATCTATGTGGGCCTCGCATTCGTCGCGCTCGCATGGCGCTCGGGTGAGCGCGGCCGGACGCTCGTCGCCCGAGTCGGTGTCGTAACGCTGATCGGCGCCCTCGTCGTCGTGCCATGGTGGGCTCGCAACCTCGCCGCCTTCGGCGCACCTCTGCCCGGCCAGCTCGCCGACAACGCGTTCCTGACCACCAACGCGCAGATCTTCGCATGGAGCGATCAGCCCACGCTGGCCGGCTTCCTCGCCCAGGGCCCCGCAACGATCGTGGGCAATATCGCGGTCGCCGCCTGGCATGACGCCGTCGACGTGCTGCTGGTGCCGAGCAACGTCATCATGGTTCTGGCGCTGCTGACCATCGCCCTCGGCTGGCGTCGTCGCCAAGCTATCGCCGGTTCGCCGCTGTGGGCGCTGCTCGTCTACGGCGCCGTGGCCTTCGCGGTGACAGGCATTGTTTTCCCGGTAGCGACCCTCGGTGGCACCTTTGAGCACGCCTCGGGTCCGTTGCTCGTCGCATTCGCCGTTGTCGCGATCCTCGGTGGCGACGCGTTCGTGGCTCGTGTTCGTCCGCGGCGCAACTGGCCGCGGCCCAACGCGGGCATGGCACCGGCCGCAATCTCCGCCCTTGTGCTCGCAATCAGCGCGCTCATGGTGCTGTTCGCTGGCATCCAGGCACAGGCTCGCGAGCAACAGATCAACGCCGTCGTGCGGGCGGTGGAAACTACGCAGGGCTTCCCAAATGATGGCTCGGTGATCGCCAGTGATCGGCCCATGTGGCTGTCAGGTGCGCTCCACCGCCCGGTCGCCGTGCTGCCCGTTGAAACCGGCGACAGTCTCGCCGCCTACCTCCGCGAGTTTGCACCGTCCGCGATCGTTCTGGTGGACGGCCAGCGAGCCACAGCCGACGGCGTGCGCGCACTGGACTGCGCCATCGAGTCGACGCCAGCCCCTGGCACTGATGCACCCAGCCTGGCCATCTTTGTTGACCTGAGGGGCTGCCGATGAGCGAGCAGCGCGACCCGCCTCAGGATGAGCAATCCGGCTCGCATTCGGATGAGTTGGTGCGCGCGCGCACCACTAGTTCGGAGCTTGCCAACACCTATACTCGATCTTCGATGAAGAGTGGGGCCGTGGGCATCAGCCACGACGTGCCCGTCACAGACACGCCCGAAGTCGACCCGCGCATGGCCATGGCGCTGCTCGCAGCGCACGAACAGGAGCGGTCACGACTCGCCGAGGAGCTGCATGACGGACCGGCTCAGGCGCTCGCCAACGCCATCTTTCAGACAGAGATCGTCGACCGCGTCGTGCGCGAGGATCCAGATGCCGCGCGTGCCGAGCTCCTGGCTCTCCGTCAGATGCTCGAACGCGAGCTCGACACCCTGCGCGGCTATATCAACCAGCTGCGGCCATCGTTGGACGAGCCTGCGTCCCTCGACGATGCGCTGAACGACAGTGCGCACGCCATGAGCCAGCGCACCGGCATCCTCGTCGAGGTTCGCCTCGACGCCTCGGATGCCGATCTGCACGCCTCTGCTCGCACAGTCGTCTTGCGCGTCGCCCAGGAGGCACTGCGCAACATCGCGAAGCACTCTGGAGCTACGCGTGCCTGGGTCAGAACCTACGAGACAACCGACGCCGACGGCGGTAGCTGGATTCTTGACGTGGGCGACAACGGTCGTGGCTTCGATTTGAGCAGCGTCGCAACCCATCCCAACAGGCGCCATTTTGGCCTCCGGTTTATGCGCGAGCGGTCGGACCTGCTCGGATCACAACTGTCAATCCAGCCCAATCCCGACGGCGGCACCCTTGTGCGGCTGGCGATCGATCCAAGGGAAGAGAGGAGTCAAGGAAGATGATGGAAGCGGATTATTCCGGCCCAGATCGCCGGCGGGGAGGGCCTGACCGGCGCACCCCGGACCAGCGCACCAAGATCCTGCTGGTTGACGATCACGCGCTGTTCCGGGTTGGCATGCGCCAGACTCTCGAGCACGAAGCCGACTTCGACATCGTCGGCGAGGCCGAGGATGGTCGCGACGCGTTCACCATGGCCATTGAGCTGTCGCCTGACATCGTCTTGCTCGACCTGTCGCTGCCGGCCCCGGGCGGCATCGATACTACCCAGCGCATCAAGCGCGAAATACCGAGTGTGGGGATCGTCGCCCTCGCTGTTGCGGAGGACGAGGACCAGCTCTTCGAAGCGATCAAGGCTGGCGCTGCAGCGTTCATCCTCAAGGACATCAATCCCGATGACCTGGTGACGATCATCCGCCGCGTTCGCGCGGGCGAGTACCTGATCAACGACAAGGTCTTCTCCCGGCCGTCAGTGGCGTCGCGCGTGCTCAAGGAGTTCCGCGAGCTGGCCGTCTATGGCCAGGAGGCGGCACCCATCTTTGCGCCGCTGTCACCGCGCGAAGTCGAGATTCTCGACAACATCGCCAGGGGCATGACCAACAAGCAAGTCGCATATGCCCTGACGATCAGCGAGCAGACAGTTAAGAACCACATGAGCTCAATCCTGCGCAAGCTGTCGGTCAACGACCGCACGCAGGCCGTCGTGTATGCCATGAAGCAGGGCTGGATTCGGATCCCTGAGGATTGAGAGCAACCGGATGATCCAGGGGCACCGATGAACCAGCAGCTGACCGTTCTCGCCGACGATCTCGAACGTGACCAGCAGACGCTTAAGCGCGAGCTGGACGAGATCGAGCTGCTGCTCAAGCAGGCAGCCAGCGAGACCGAACGCAATGAGTCACGGCGCGCTCAGGCTGAAGAGCGTGTCGGCCAGCTCGAGCGCGTTGGATCGACGCCGCCCCAGGAGGTCGCGGAGGCCCGCGGCCAGCTGTTGACGCAGACGCGCAGGGCAACGTTGATGCAGGCCCAGCTTGAGGTGCTCGCCGGCAAGCAGCGCGCTCTCCAGCGCTATCGCGAACGGATCGAGAGCGCGCTGCCGGTTGTCCGATTGGCCGCCGCGTCGGCCGCTGGGTCGCCGGCGGCGACGGTGCCGGTTACCGCGTCAGGCGGAGCCGCGGCGGCGGATTCGGGCGACGCACTCGTCGCGCAAGAACAGCTGCGCCGGGCGATCGCCCGTCAGATGCACGACGGTCCGGCGCAGAGCATCGCCAACATCGCGCTTCAGGCGCAGATTGTGCAGCGCCTTTTCGAGCGCGATCCCGCGCGTGCCGCGGTCGAGCTCAAGGAGCTCGTGGAGATGGTGCATCAGGCGCTAGAGGCGACCAAGACATTCATCTTTGACGTTCGCCCGATGGTCCTTGACGACCTTGGCCTCGTCCCCACGCTCAGACGATCCGCCGCCGAGCGCAGCCGCCGTCTCGGCGTAGCCGTCAGATTTGAATCCGTGGGCACGGACGGTCGCTTGTCGACGGAGGTCGAGAGCGGGCTGTTCCGGATGATCGACGATGCCGCGGCGGCGTACATAGCTCTCCACGCCACGTCGGTCGTGATCCGCCTCGATTGGTCCGAGAGAGCCGTCCGAACCACGCTCCGCGCGTCCTCGCCGAAGGGCGAACAAACGGCCGACCAACGCGCACGCGCGACCGTAGCCGCGGCACGACGGGACAAGACACTACCTGACCAACTGGCCTCGCTTATCCACGAGCAGGAGCAAGACGAGGCCGCCCGCGATGCTGGGCTACCGGAAAACGTCCGTGCGGAGCTCGAACTGCGTGCGGCACCGCTGGGCATCGCGGTCGCCCTCAGTGAGGATCGCTGGCAGCTCGAGCTGATCGTCGCCCGCTGACTACACGCGCAACAGGCAGCGTTGCTTTTCCTTAGGACTCCTGGGTATGCCAGCGGGACTCTCGTCCCATTTCGAGGGCAAATGGCCCGGTTTACGTTCCCCCCGTCCTCATTCGACGGACTTATATATCAAACACGGAGGGTGTCGTAGATGCTTCAGTACCTGTTCAACCTGATTGACCGCGACGAGCGTGGTCAGGGCCTGGCCGAGTACGCGCTGATCCTGGCCCTGATTGCGGTCCTGGCGATCGCGGCAGTCACGTTCCTGGGCGGGGCGATCAACGGAATTCTGTCGAGCGTCGGCACCAGCATCTGATCCGACGGGAAACAGTCCAAAGCGCCGGCCGAAAGGCCGGCGCTTTTTGGTTGCCTGCGTAACTTTAGGGCGACTGCCGAGGCGGCCGCTCGAGCGCATTCGGCCCGCTTCCGCGCTGCATCTATATCCGTACGGGACCGCCGCCGCAATCGCCACGCGACCGAAGATGGCGCACGCGCTAGCATCCGCGCGCTGACAGGTAAGTTGTTGGAGGTTGAGGCGCGTGGTTCATCGGTCGCGACAGGACGGTCAGAGCCTGGCCGAGTACGCGCTGATCGTTGCGCTGATCGTGATCGTCGCGCTCGTCGCGCTGACCCTGTTCGGGACGCAGATCAACGACATCTTGTCGATGATCGCCAATCAGATCAACGGCTGACCCCGAGGCGAGCTCCCCCGGATGGCGCGCTGAGACCCCGCGCCGCGGGACGGCACGCGCTGTTGCTGAGTACGGTCGTCCTATAGCCCCGCACCGACCCCTCCGCGAAATTGCCGATGCGTCGACTTGACGTAAGAAAGTAGAGGTGGACCGCATAGTGAGACTGACTTCAGTCCGGCACTTGGTCCCGAGGGGACAACGCGGCCAAGGTTTGGCCGAATACGCACTCATCCTTGCCCTAATCGCCGTGGCCGCAATCGTTGCGATCACGTTCATGGGCGGATCTGTCAACACCTTGCTCTCGAACCTCGGGAACAGCATGTAGCTCGGACTCATCCGGTTCGAAGGGAGTGCCTCCTGATCCGACCTCCTCCGGATCTCGCGGCGCTCCCTTCTTTTTGTGTCCGGATAGGTAGGGTCCTAGCCCTTTCGTAGGATCGCGACCCCCCTGCACCGTGCATAGAGTCGTTGACAGTTGTAACAGACCACTTGGAGTATCTTCTTTAAGCGCGCGAACCGTCCAGTGCTCGTGATCGACCTCACCCACGCATTCGACGCGGTCGTCCTTGCGCGCGGTGATTTCGCCACTGGGCCCGAGTCCAGCGCGCTTGCCGTCGACACAACCGGTCGCACCCTTCGACTGCTCGTCGATCAGTTCGGCGCTGTGTCTCAGTCTCCGATCGCCGCAGCGAACGCCTGATGGCCGACCGAATCAACGTCGTGATCGTCGACGACATCTCTGAAACACGTGACCACCTGTCGAAGCTTCTGAGCTTCGAACCCGATATCAACGTGACGGGCAGCGTCCCCTCTGGCCCAGAGGCGATCACGCTGGCC
>JBBQEC010000013.1:0-22551 GCA_038320305.1 Candidatus Limnocylindrales bacterium
CCAACGGCCGTAACGACCGCAGTCCCCAGTCCCGACGCGAGCTCGACATCGAGCCCAACGGCGGCCGCCAGTCCAACGACAGCCGCCAGCCCGACGCTTACCCCAACGCCGGATCCGACGCCCACTGAATCGATTGCGCCAAGTCCCACGAGTCCCGCGAGCACCAACTTGATCGAGGTCGCCGCGGGCGGCGGATCAGCCAACCCCGGCGACGGCGGCAACGCCACGGACGCCGCGCTTCAGCGGCCAACCGGTTTGGCCGTCGCGGCCGACGGGACGATATGGATCGTCGATAGCAATACCGGAACACTGCGGACAGTCACGCCTGACGGACTGATTCACACGGCGGCCGCTGGCATGACCGGGCCGCAGGGCATGTGTCTGTCGCGGGCCGGACAGCCGTTCGTGGCGGATCGCGGTGCAAATAGCGTGGTCACCAGCAACGGCAACGGCGGCGTCAAGGCCTACGCGGGAAACGAGTTTCATTCGGCGTTCCGGGGTGATGGCGGACCCGCCAAGAAGGCATACCTGTCGCAGCCATACGACGTGGCGTGCGATGCCGCAGGCAACCTCTATATCGCCGACACGGGGAACGCGCGAGTTCGCTTGATCGACGCGCTGACGGGCAAGATCAGCACCGTCGCGGGCAACGGCACCCAGGGATTCAGCGGTGATGGTGGCCTCGCCACGGACGCCGAGCTCACGAATCCTGAGGCTGTTGCCGTTGACGCGGCTGGCACGGCGCTGTACATCGCCGACTACGGAGACTCACGTTTGCGCCGGGTGGATCTGGTCACGGGCATCATCACGACTGTCGCTGGCAGCGGCGCTGGGTCCGTGGCGTATGACCCGAGCCTGACGGCCCTTCAGGTTGCACCAACCCGGCTGATCGCCGTTGCAGTTGATGCTCACGGAAATGTCTATCTGCCGATCTTCTTCACCGACAAGGGCCAGGTCGTGATGCGCATGGACCCGTCCGGAAATCTGTCGATGGTCGCCGGTGGTGGCACGAGCGCCGATGTCGGTGTCCCTGCGACCGAGTTCCGACTGCCGTCGGTGGAAGCGCTGGAGATCGAGCCGTCCACGGGCGCACTGCTGATCGCATCGACCGACGGCCGGGTCTACCGAGTTCCAGGAGCGGCCACACCGATCGCGCAGTAGGGGACGAGTGCGGAAGTGGCTGGCGAGGAAGGATTCGAACCTTCAACCCCCTGATCCAGAATCAGGTGCTCTGCCGTTGAGCCACTCGCCACCGAGTTGCGAAGTCTAACGCTGCGGGGCGGCGATCAGAGTCACAGGCCCTTGGCCTGGACCTTGGCCCAGGTGTCCTTGAGCGTCAGCGCACGATTGAAGACCGGCTTGCCCGGCGCCATGTCCGTGTCGGGAGTGAAGTAGCCCAGACGCTCGAACTGGTAGGTGGTGCCGAACTCCACGTCGGCCAGCGAAGCCTCGACATAGGCATTGGTGAGGACAGTTTCCGAATCGGGATTGAGGTCATCCATCAGGTCGCCGGCCGCGCCCGGTGTCGGTGTCGAGAAGAGCTGGTCGTACAGGCGGATCTCGGCCGGAACGGCGTGTTGTACGGACAGCCAGTGGAGCGTCGCCTTCGGTCGCCGTCCATCCGGTGCGTCGCCGCCACGCGTGGCTTGGTCGTACGAACAGTGCAGCTCGACGAGCTTGCCCGCGGCGTCCTTGACCACTGACTGGCACGTGACGAAATACGCTGCTCGGAGTCGCACCTCGCGACCGGGTGCGAGGCGGAAGAACTTGGGCGCGGGCTCTTCCATGAAGTCGTCGCGCTCGATCCACAGCTCGCGCGAGAACTCCACTTCGCGCGTACCCGCGTCCGGATCCTCCGGGTTATTTGGCACCGAGACGGTTTCGGACTGGCCTTCGGGATAGTTGTCGATCACGATCTTGAGCGGATCGAGCACACCGAAGCGGCGTGGCGCGACGCGGTTGAGGACGTTGCGCACGGCGTACTCGAGCTGGCCGATCTCGATCGTGTTGTCGGCCTTGGCTACGCCCACATTCACAGCAAAATCGTTTACTCCCTCAGCAGGGAAGCCGCGGCGTCGAAAGGCGGAGATCGTGGGCATGCGCGGGTCGTCCCAGCCACGGACGCGACCCTCCTGCACGAGCTTGAGCAGGAAGCGTTTCGACAGCACGGTATGGCTCAGGTTCAGACGCGCGAACTCGATCTGACGCGGCTTGGACGGCACGGGCAGGCTGTCGAGCAGCCAGTCGTAAAGCGGCCGGTGGGCCTCGAACTCGAGCGTGCACAGGGAGTGCGTGACGCGCTCGATCGCGTCGCTCTGGCCGTGGGCGAAGTCGTACGTGGGATAGATGCTCCACGCGTCACCGGTGCGCGGATGCGCGGCGTGGACGATGCGATAAAGGATCGGATCGCGCAGGTTGATGTTGGGCGACGCCATGTCGATCTTTGCACGCAGCACCCGTGCGCCGTTCTCGAACTCGCCCGCACGCATGCGCCCGAACAGATCCAGGTTCTCGCCCATGCCGCGATCACGGAAGGGCGAATTGCGGCCCGGCTCGGTCAAGGTGCCCCGGTGCTCTCGAATCTCATCCGCGGACAGATCGTCGACGTACGCCTTGCCGTCACGGACGAGTACCTCTGCCCACTCGTAGAGCTGCTCGAAGTAGTCCGAGGCGAAATGGAGGTGGTCGCCCCAGTCGTATCCGAGCCAGCGAATGTCGGCCTCGATCGAGTCGATGTATTCCTGCTCTTCCTTGACCGGATTTGTGTCGTCGAAGCGCAGGTTGCAGTGGCCGCCGAACTCGGACGCGATGCCAAAGCTGAGCGCGATCGCCTTGGCGTGGCCGACGTGTAGATAGCCATTGGGCTCGGGCGGAAAGCGCGTGACGACCTCCGCATGGCGTCCGGCGGCAACATCGGCGGCGACGATCTCACGGATGAAGTCAGACAAGGCGTGGTCTGTCCCAGGGTGACGGTGGGGGAGGGAGTGGCTGGCGAGGAAGGATTCGAACCTTCAATCCCCTGATCCAGAATCAGGTGCCTTACCGTTTGGCCACTCGCCAGCGAGCCGATTCAGTCTAGCAAAGGAGCCACTCGATCCTGCCGCCGAGCGCATACGCGGGTGTTGCAAGCGCCGCGCAACGGACGTTCCATCCAGTCACGTGCTCCTCGAACACGGTGCCGCCTACGCTCAGCCCATGAATGCAATAACGCTGCTCGAGGAAGACCACAAGCGGATCAAGCGCATGCTTGCAGAGGGCGACGCGACCACCGAACGCGCCGAGAAGACGCGCACCGAGCTTTTCGCCCGACTCAAGGAGACGATGGTTGCTCATGAGTCGATGGAAGAGCAGGTTCTCTACGCCGCTCTCAAGCAGCACCCTAAGGCCAAGGAACTGACGCTCGAGGCGTATCAGGAGCATCACGTCGTCGACCTGCTGTTCGAGGAGCTCGAGAAGACACCGGTAACCGACGAGCAATGGGGCGCAAAGTTCACGGTCGCCCGCGAGAACATCGAGCACCACATCGAGGAGGAAGAGGGCGATCTGTTCAAGAAGACCCGCCAAATCTTCTCAACCGCTGAGCTCGACGAGATGGGCACCAAGATGGCCGACATCCAGTCGCTCGCCAAGCAGGTCCTCGACTAAGGCGGCTCCGTTACTCGAGCGACGGCAGCTCCTGGCGCACTGACAGCGCCGGCGCGAAGAGATCGCCGCGCTCGGCGATGCGCGGCAGGATTGACTCGATGTTCCAGCGTCCAGGGCGCAAGTCGGGATCGTCGAGCTCGTCCCAGGTGATCGGCGCGGACACGGCGGCGTCAAGCACGGGCCGCACCGCGTAGGGTGCGACGAGGGTCTTGTTGACAGCGTTCTGCGTGAAGTCGAGTCGCGCCAGGCCGCCTCGTGAAGCCTTGGCCCAATCCCACGACACGAGCTTGGGCACGGCCGCGCCAACGGCCCGCGAGAGCGCCTCGACCCACGCGCTTGTCTCGCGGTACGTGTAGATCGGCTCGACCGGCACCCAGATCTGGATGCCGCGCTTGCCTGTGACCTTGGGCAGTGCCGTGACCTTGAGATGCTTGAGCGCCGTCTCGTACAAGCGCGTGATCGTCAGGACGTCGTCCCAGGTCGTTTTCTCGCCCGGGTCAATGTCGATCAGCGCGTATGTCGGGTTGCGGTATGCCTCGGTCGTCGACGTCCAGGGGTGGACATCGATCGTGGCGTGGTTCGCAAGCCATGCCATCGTGGCGACGCTGTCGGCCACGATGTAAGTGTGTGACTCGGACGAGCCCGCATCGGGATAGTCCCAGCGCTTGGTCCATGCGGGTGTGTACGAGGGAATCTGCTTCTGCCAGAAGCTCTTGCCCGTGACGCCGTCCGGCCAGCGCCACAGGTTGACCGGTCGGTCGCGCAGATAGGGCACCAACACCGGCGCGACCGTCACGTAGTAGCGAATGAGGTCGCGCTTCGTATACGGACCGCCGCCGGGACCACCCGGAAAGAGGACCTTGTCGAGGTTCGACAGCTTTATCTGCCGACCACCGATATCCCACATTCCCTCCTTGGCGAGCGCCTCGAGGGCGGCCATCTCGTCGGGCGTGGCCGTGTCGGCGGTGTCGGTGGGCATTGCGTGAGTGTCGGGCTTGGCGGGACGCACCCTGGGAGTCGGTGCCTTCGCCTCCGTTGCTTGCTCGGCCTCCTGGGTTGCCGTGGCGGTCGAGATCGCTCGCTCGCGAAAGACCGACCTGGGCTGCTTGCCGATCTCGATGCCCTTGTAGGCGGCCTGGCGCAGGTAACCGTCGCCTGTCCATTCACTGAACTCGACGCGGACAACGAGGCGCGGCTCCGACCAGACGGCGCCACGGATACGCGGCGCGTTGACTACAGGCGGCTCATCCACCCTATGCGCGTCGAGCTCGACCTTGAGCTGTCGGATGGTGCGCTGGTCGAGGCCGCTGCCGACCTCGCCCACATAGCGCAGCTCATTCTCCTCGTTGACCGCGAGGATGAGCGAGCCGAGATCCGCCCGGGCGCCTTTGCCTGGCTCATAGCCCACGACGATCACTTCCTGCTCGCGCCGGATCTTGACTTTGAGCCACGCCTTTGACCGGCGCCCGGGCTCGTAGCGACTGGTCCTGAGCTTGGCGACCATGCCCTCCAGGCCGCGCGCCTCCATGACGTCGTAGAAGTCCTTGCCATCGGCCTCGACGTGTGCCCCGTAGCGCACTGTGGGGTGGTCGCGCAGCACCGTGCGAAGCAAATGCTTGCGTTGCTCGAGTGGGACGTCGACCAGCAGCTGGCCGTCGAGGTAGATGAGATCGAAGACGTAGTACACGACCGGCGCCACGAAATCGTCCGCTGGTGCCTTCTTGACCTCAGTGCCGCGCGAGCCGAAGCGGCCCATGCGGGCGCGATCCTGAAGCAGCGAGAAGGCAGGGTTGTTTTCCCTGTCGAGCGCCACGACCTCGCCGTCGACGATCGCCTGTTTGGCCTTGATCCAGGTGGGCAGCGCGGCCGCGAGGTCGGGGAAGTAGCGCGCGGCATCCTGTCTGTTGCGGGTCCAGAGCCTGACTTTGCCCTCGTCGACGATCGCCTCGACACGATAGCCGTCGAGCTTGACCTCGAAGAGCCAGTCGGGGTCGTCGAATGGCTCGTCGGCCTGGGTCGCCTTCATTGGCTCGATGAAGCCAGGCAGCGGCGCCTCGCGCGCGCCGGATAGGTCAATGTTTGCCTGCTCTGCCGGTGCATGGCTGTCCCAAACGGCGTCTCGGCCAGCCTTGACCTCGTCGTTCGTTCGACCGGTCTTGACCGAGCGCGGATGCTCGTCAACGTCCCATTCAGGATCCGCGTCGCCGTCCTTCTTGTGGATCAGAAGCCAGCTGTCCTCGTTGGAGTCGTAGCCGCGCGTCTTGACCAGTGTGAATCGGCCGCGCAGCTTGTCACCGTCGAGGCGGAGCTTGAGCTCGCCACTGCGGACGGCATTGCCCGGGTTGTCCGTTTCCTCGGGCTCAAACGTGCCCCAATCCCAGACGATGACATCGCCACCGCCGTACTCCCCCTTGGGGATGACGCCCTCGAAGTCGAAGTAGGAGAGGGGATGATCCTCCACGTGGACGGCCATGCGTCGCTCGGCGGGATTGAGGCTGGGGCCGCGCGGAACAGCCCATGACATGAGGACGCCGTCGATCTCCAGGCGGAAGTCGTAGTGCAGCCGCGTCGCGCGGTGCCGCTGCACGACGAACCGGCGTCCTTCTGGCGGCGGCTGGCTCGGGCCGACTCCGCCGGCAGGTTCGGGCGTCTTGTCGAAGTCGCGCTTGCGGTTGTACGTATCGAGCGACATGTCAGTGGTTCAGATTAAGGCGCGCGCCGCCACCAAGCGTCAGGGAACCAAATCGCCGTCGTCCGGGATGTCATCGTCGAAGCCGGACTGGTCGCGATTGACTTTCGGGCCGGCAAACCGATCGCGTCGCTCCTCCGCGACGGCCGTCAAGTCACCCTGGTGACTTGCACCGTTGTGGCGGCGACGCTCCTGGACGCGTTGGGCTGGCTGGCTTGCTGCGGCATCGGCATCGTGCACGCCAGCAGAGTGGCGACCGACGCGTTGCGAAACATCGCAGGCGGGGGTTCGGAGTGATGTCAGACTCATTGCAGCGATCGCTTCCGGACCTTTGCGACGAGCCCGTAACGAGGTATCCCAGCGGCATCTCGTACAGTCGCTAGATCCGTGCGACGCTCCAGTCGACAAACTGCGGGGCACGCGAGGAGATTCACCTGACCAATCAAGCCCACCCTATGGATCTGTCCGGAGCAGACGCCACTGCCGCTGCGGCGCCGCCGATCTGGCCCGGCCAGCCTTATCCGCTCGGCGCGACATTCGACGGCTCCGGCGTGAACTTCGCGGTATTTTCGGAAGTGGCCGAGTCGATCGACCTGTGCCTGTTCGACGATTCGGAAGTCGAAACGCGCTTGACCCTGCCCGAGACGACGGGCTTCGTACGTCACGGCTACGTGCCCGGGATCAACGCCGGACAGCGTTACGGCTTCCGGGTGAGTGGTCCGTGGTCGCCGGATCAAGGCCAACGCTGCCTGCCGTCCAAGCTGCTGCTCGACCCATATGCACGCGCGATCGAGGGCGGCGTTGAGTGGAACGAGGCCGTCTTCGGCTACCACTTCGCCAATCCCGACGGCGACGCGAACGATGCGGACAGCGCGCGGTTCGTGCCCCGCTCCGTGGTTATCAACCCCTATTTCGACTGGAGCACGGATCGACCGCCGCGGCGGCAGCCGCACGAGACGGTCGTGTACGAGACCCATGTCAAGGGCTTCACGATGCGCCACCCGGATATCCCTCCGGAGATACGCGGCACCTACGCAGGACTTGCCCATCCGGCATCGATCCGCTACCTGACGACGCTCGGCGTGACCGCAGTCGAGCTGCTGCCGGTGCATCAATTCGTGCACGATTCGTACCTGACCGAGAAGGGCCTTCGCAACTACTGGGGCTACAACTCGATCGGATTCTTCGCGCCGCACAATGACTACGCGACCGGCACCGGCCGCGGCGAGCAGGTCGCGGAGTTCAAGCAAATGGTGCTCGCCCTTCATGAGGCGGGCCTCGAGGTCATCCTCGACGTTGTCTACAACCACACGGCAGAGGGCAATAACCTTGGCCCGACGCTCTGCTTCCGGGGTCTTGACAACGCGGCATATTACCGACTCGATCCCAATCAGCCACGCTATTACGTCGACTACACGGGCACCGGGGATACGTTCAATGCCGGCCATCCATTCGTGCTTCAGCTGATCATGGACAGCCTGCGCTACTGGGTCCAGGAGATGCATGTCGACGGTTTCCGCTTTGACCTGGCGGCAACCCTGGGTCGCGAAGAGCATGCCGTCGAACGCACCGCCGCATTTTTCGACCTGATCCAGCAGGACCCGGTGGTGTCACAGGTGAAGCTCATCGCCGAGCCGTGGGACATTGGCGAGGGCGGCTACCAGGTGGGCAACTTCCCACCGCTGTGGTCCGAATGGAACGGCAAGTTTCGCGACTCCGTGCGCGACTACTGGCGCGGCGAGGAGAGCGTGCTTGCCGAGCTTGGCTACCGACTTACGGGTTCGTCCGATCTGTACGAGAACAGTGCGCGCCGGCCGCATGCGAGCGTGAACTTCGTCACCGCACACGACGGGTTTACGCTCGCCGATCTGGTCTCGTATGACGGCAAGCACAACGACGCCAACCAGGAGGGTGACGGATCGGGCGCGGACGACAACCGCTCGTGGAACAGCGGCGCCGAGGGTCCGACAGACGACGTGCAGGTGGTCGAGCTCCGCCGCCGCCAGCAACGCAACTTCCT
Source organism: Candidatus Limnocylindrales bacterium (assembly GCA_038320305.1). Taxonomy (GTDB): domain Bacteria; phylum Chloroflexota; class Limnocylindria; order Limnocylindrales; family CSP1-4; genus JALYGJ01. The sequence continues at coordinate 8,355 of JBBQEC010000013.1, forward strand.
GGCCACGGTGTTCCTGTCGCAGGGTGTGCCCATACTCCTGGGCGGCGACGAGATCGGCCGCACGCAGCAGGGCAACAACAACGCCTACTGCCAGGACAACGAGATCAGCTGGTACGACTGGGAGCATGCCGATGCCGGATTGCTCGGCTTCGTCCAGGGCCTGATTGCAGTGCATCAGGAGCACCCCGTGTTTCGGCGCAGACGGTGGTTTCAGGGACACAAGATCTACGGCGAGCAGGTCACTGATATCGCGTGGTTCGTGCCCGATGGGTCGCTCATGGACGCAGACCAGTGGAGCGAGGCGATGGCCCGCGCAATCGCCGTGTTCCTGTCCGGCGATGACTTGGGGACTGACCAGCGCGGCGAGCGGATCACCGATTCATCGTTCCTGATGATGCTCAACGCGGCCGCCGATCCGGTCACCTTCACATTGCCCGAAGCGCGCTGGGGCGCGCGCTGGCGCGTCGTGTTCGACACGCGCGAGGCGGACGCGCCGCGGCTGGCATGGGCTTCGTCGGTTGCTTCGGTCTTACCTGAAGCGGCGCTTGAGAACGCGGCGCATAACCCAGCAAGCGTGGAGCCTGCCCATAAGGATGTACACGTCGCGGGAGGTCAGTACGAGCTGATCGGCCGCTCGGTCGTGCTCTTCGAACGTGTCGACTGAGGCGCAGCGGCCAAGCCAGGCCGAGCCAGGCGGCGACGGCCCGACTCCCGTAACGGCGCGCGTGCCGCGGGCCACCTACCGTCTCCAGCTTCAGCCGGATTTCGGGTTCGACGACGCCGGCGCGCTGGCCGATTACCTGTCCGCCCTGGGTGTCAGCCATGTCTATTCGTCGCCGTATCTCCAGGCTGCAGCGGGCAGCACGCACGGTTATGACGTGGTCGACCCGCGGCGCATCAATGCTGAGCTCGGTGGGCCGGTGGCGCACCAGCACTTCGGCGTGCGGCTTGGCGATCACGGTCTCGGTCAGGTCCTCGATGTCGTGCCCAACCACATGGCCGTCAGCGGCGCCGACAACCCGTACTGGTGGGACGTCATCGAGAACGGCCAGGCGAGCATCTACGCCCGCTTCTTTGACATCGAATGGGCCTCCTCCGATCCCGGCCAGCGTGACTCCGTCCTGATTCCCGTCCTCGGCGACCACTACGGCAAGGTCCTGGAGGCGGGGGAGATCAGCCTCGAGCGCGACCGCGGCAGCTTCCGGCTGCGCCATGGCGACCGCATCTTTCCAGTCGCCCCGGAATCGCTCGGGGGCCTGCTCACCGCGGCCGGCCGTGAGGCAGAAGCGGAAGAGCTGGTGGTGATCGGCGAGGCGTTTGCGAGCCTGACGGTTTCGACTGACAGCGACCGAGAGGAGCAGCTGCGCCGGCATCGGGCCAAGGAGGTGCTGAAGCTCCAGCTGGCACGTCTGACGAGCGAGCGACCGAGGGTGGCGGCGGCAGTTGACAATGAAGTCGAGCAAACCAACGCGGATGTCGACCGACTCGATGCCCTGATCCAGGGACAGCACTACCGCCTCGCGTTCTGGCGGGCTGCAAAAGAGGACCTCGACTACCGGCGCTTCTTCGACGTCACCAACCTTGCCGGGCTGCGCATGGAGGATCCGCGCGTCTTTGAGGAAACGCACCAGGTGATCCTTGGCTGGCTGCGAGAAGGAGTGCTCGACGGAGTGCGCATCGACCATCCCGATGGATTGCGTGATCCAAAGTCGTACTTCGACCGACTCCACCGCGCGGCACCCGATTCCTGGATCGTGGCTGAGAAGGTCCTCGAGCCCGGCGAAGAGCTGCCTGCTGACTGGCCTATCGCGGGTACGACCGGCTATGACTTCCTCAACCTTGTTAACAGGTTGTATACGGATCCGTCCGGTGAGCAACCACTGACGGACCTGTACGCTGAGTTGACGGGCGAGAGACGCACGTTCGCGGAGGTTGCGTACGAATCGAAGCGTTACGTGATCGGCGAGGTTCTCGCAGCCGAGATCAATCGCCTGACCGAATACCTCGCCGCTGTAGTGCGTGGTCATCGCCGTCACCGTGACTACACCCGCGGCCAGCTGCGCGCAGCGTTACGTGAGCTGATCGCATGCTTCCCTGTGTACCGGACGTACGTCCGTGTGGATGCGGACGCAGTCTCCGATGCTGATCGCGATGCCGTTGAACGTGCCTGCAGCACGGCACTCGAGCACAGGCCGGATCTGCCCGCCGATTTGATGGAGTTCATCGCCGACGTGCTCCTCGCACGCGCCACCGGTGAGCGCGAAGCGGAATTCGTGGCGCGCTTCCAGCAGCTGACCGGTCCGGTCATGGCCAAGGGCGTTGAGGACACCGCCTTCTATCGCTACCTGAGGCTGGTCTCGGCCAATGAAGTGGGCGGCGATCCGGGTCTGTTTGCGACGTCGCTCGTCGATTTTCACTCCGCCAACGAAAGTGCAGCGCGCCTGTGGCCGACCCGAATGCTTGCCTCATCGACGCACGACACGAAGCGCAGCGAGGACGTTCGCGCGCGTATCGCCCTGCTCTCGGAAATGGCCGACCGCTGGCGGTCGGAGGTAGGGGCATGGCGCGAGCTTTCCGGCGCCTATCGATCGACGAAAATCGACGGCAACGTTGAGTATCTGATCTACCAGACCCTCGTTGGGACATGGCCGATCAGCGCTGAGCGTCTCGTGCCCTACCTCGAGAAGGCCGTGCGCGAGCAGAAGCAGCACACCAGCTGGACGGATCCGAGCGAGGAATACGAAGCCGCCGTGAGCTCCTTCGTCGAGGCGCTACTGGCTGACAAGGCTTTGACCCTCCGCGTCGCTGCATTTGTCGAAGAGCTCGCGCCGGCGTGGCAGATCTCGGCGCTCGCCCAGACGCTGCTGAAGCTGACAGCGCCTGGGGTGCCTGACATCTATCAGGGCTCGGAGATCTGGGACCTGAGCCTGGTCGACCCGGACAACCGTCGAGCGGTTGACTTCGTTGAGCGTCGCCGGCTGCTTGAGGTAGCGAGGACGGCGACTGCTGCTGATGCCCTTGCCGACCTCGACAGCGGACTGGCAAAGATCTGGCTTATCCGTCGAGTGCTCGAGATTCGTCGCGAAAGGCCCGATTCGTTCGGAGCGCAATCGCGTTACATCGGCCTGATGGCGGCCGGGTCGCGCAGGGATCACATCGTCGCCTACCAGCGCGGCGAGGACGTGCTGGTCGTTGCGCCGCGGTTCGTGTCACGCCTCGGCTGGCCATCGGCGGATTGGCGCGACTCATCACTCGAACTGCCCAGCGGTGACTGGGACGACGAGCTCGGCGGGCAACACTTCAGCGGCGGCATCGTGGCCGTGAACGATCTGCTGGGGCGGTTCCCCATGGCAGTGCTGACCCGCACCGTCGAATGAATCGATTCGAGCGAGCGCTCGAGGTCTGGGCGCCGCGCGCGGAGTCCGTCGACGCGGTCATCGACGGGGCTCCGCTTAGGCGCGCATCCATGCGATCGACTCGCGACGGATGGTGGGCGACAGACGAGCCTTTCTCCGCGGGTACCGACTATCGCTTCAGCCTTGACGGCGGCCCGCCGCTGCCGGATCCACGATCGGCATCACAGCCATCGGGTATCGACGGATCCTCGCGCGTCGTGGATCTGGGTGCTTTCGAGTGGCACGACGATGCCTTTCGGGCCGTCCCGCTGGCGGAGGCGGTGATCTATGAGCTGCACATCGGCACGTTCACCGATGAAGGCACATTTGATTCGGCGATCCTCCGCCTGGATCATGTCGCCGCACTCGGCGCCAGTCACGTCGAGCTCATGCCCGTGGCAGAGTTCGGTGGCGACCGTGGCTGGGGTTACGACGGCGTCGATCTGTACGCACCGCACCACGTCTACGGCGGGCCAGACGGCATGACGCGTTTCGTCGAAGCCGCCCACAGTCGCGGTCTGGCGGTGATCCTGGATGTCGTTTACAACCACCTCGGGCCTGCTGGCAACCATCTCGCCAGCTTCGGTCCGTACTTCACCGACCACTACGCGACACCGTGGGGCAGCGCCGTCAACTTCGACCGTGCCGGATCAGATGAGGTCCGCCGCTTCTTCATCGACAACGCCCTGATGTGGTTGCGTGACTACCACGTTGACGGGCTCCGCCTCGATGCCGTTCATGCCATCTTCGATATGGCCGCGGTTCATTTCCTGGAGCAGCTCGCCACGGAGGTCCATGATCTCGGATCAACTTTGAAACGAGAGCTGATCGTCGTCGCTGAGAGCGATCTCAACGATCCCCGCCTCATCACGGAACCTGGTGCCGGCGGATTCGGCCTCGACGCACAATGGAGCGACGACTTTCATCACGCGCTGTTCAGCGTGCTGTCCGGCGATCGCTCGGGCTACTACGCCGATTTCGGCTTGCTCGAAGACCTGGCCGCCGCCCTCACGCGTGGCTATCGATATGCGGGCCACTATTCGCATTTCCGGCAACGGCGGCATGGTCGACCTTACTCCGGCCTCGACGGCCGCCGCCTGCTCGGTTACCTGCAAAACCACGATCAGGTGGGCAACCGCGCGTTGGGCGAGCGCAGTGCCGCGCTCATGTCTCCCGGCAGAGTGATGATCGGTTCTGCCGTGGTGCTGATGGCGCCCTTTGTGCCGATGCTCTTCCAGGGCGAGGATTGGGCGGCGAGCAATCCATTCCGGTACTTCACCGATCACCGCGATACAGCTCTTGGCGCAGCCGTGCGCGACGGTCGCGCCAAGGAGTTCGCGGAGTTCGGTTGGGACCCCCAGACCGTGCCAGATCCTCAGAGCAGAGCGACGTTCGAACGCTCGAGGCTCCAGTGGGCCGAACTGTCCGACGTTGATCACGCTTCCGTTCTCCAATGGCACAAGGACCTGATCGCGTTGCGTGCCGAGTACCCGGAGCTGCGCGATGGCCGTCTCGACGCTATCCGCGTCAATTTCGATGAGGACGCACGCTGGATGTCATTTCGCCGCGGCCGGGTGACCGTGGTGTTCAGTCTGGGCATGGCGCCAACGACAGTTGCAAACGACGCCGGCCGTATCCGCTTCAGCTCGAGCGACGCCATCCGTCTTGTGGGCCGCGATCTTGAGCTTCCGGCTGACTCGGTTGTCGTCCTCGTGAGTGACTAGCCGGGCGCTGGAGCCTCATCAGCAACGAGCTTGTCTGCCTCCGGCTGTGACTTCTCGGGGCTGATCGAGACAGACGTGTCGCGCGCCTGGAGGCGCTCGACGATGACCAGGATCGCGGCCATGAGCGGAAGCGCAATGATCGCGCCGGCTATGCCGGCGATGACGCCGCCGGCCAGGATGCTGACGAAGACCAGGAATGGCGGCACGCCGATCGAGTTGTGCATGACCAGCGGCACGAGCACGTTGCCCTCGACCAGCTGGATGACGACGTAGACCGCGGCGACGAGGATCACGACCTCGATCTGTCCGGTCAGCGCGGCCACGGCCAGGGCCGGGATTGCGCCGAGGGCGGGGCCGACCAACGGGATCGCTTCGAACAGCGCTGCGATCACGCCAAGTAGCAGCGCGCCCTGCAAGCCGATGATGAAGTACGCGATGGTCGTCGTGACACCTACGAAGCCCATCAGAATGAGCTGGCCGCGGACCCAGCCGCCCAGCCGCAACTCGATCTGGTTCCACGCCTCGCGGGTGCCCTGACGTCTGTCGGCCGGCACGAGGGCCAGTACAAACCGCTGCATGCGGGCTCGTTCAGTGAGCCAGAAATAGACCAGGGTCAGGACGGCGACGATGCTGATCACCGCCTCCGCCGCCGTGAAGCCGAGCTGGATCAGCAGATCCGGCGACGGTGCCTCGGTTGAGGACGGCTGAATGACGTGCTGGATCGAGTCAATGAGACCCGTCAGTGCCACGGACACTGGCTTCGGCTCGATGGTCGCTGCCCATGTCCGCGCGCTTTCGAGCAATGGCTGAGCGCGCGAACCGGCGTCACTGAACTGGTTGATCGCGCTGGGCACGACGAGCAGCACCAGCGCGACGAGTACCGCGAAGAACGCGACGTAGACGAGCAGCAACGTTGCGCCGCGCGCCAATGGCGTGCGCGCGCGAATGCGATCGACGAGCGGCTCGAGGGCGGACGCCAGCAAAAGCGAGACAAATACGAGCAGCACCACGGTCGCGCCCATAACGAAGACGTACAGGACGGCAAATGTCAGCGCCGCGCCCAGGGCCAGGGCGGCGCCGCGCGCAAACCATCGGAACGAGTCAGCGCGCATATGTGATGCCCTCGACCACGGGACGCAAATTGAAATAACCATTGCAATTGCAACGTGTTCGACACGTCATAGAGGGTCGAAAAGTGGACCGCCACCGGTAGTCTGGAGACCCAAGGAGGTTCCCCTGTTGAACAGCCAACCACTCGTTCTCGTTGCTGACGACGAGCCGCGCATCACCAAGCTGGTCGCGTTGACCCTTCACGACGAAGGGTTCCGTGTCGTGACCGCCAGCAGTGGCGAAGAGGCGCTCAAGAAGGCGGAAGAGATCCGTCCTGACATTGTCCTGCTCGACATCGTCATGCCCGACCTGGACGGCATCGAGGTCATGCGCCAGCTGCGTGAGTGGCGCCCGGTGCCGGTCATCCTTCTGACAGCCAAGGGCTCGACGAGCGACAAGGCCAAGGGTCTTGACCTGGGCGCCGACGACTACATCGCCAAGCCGTTCCACCCGGACGAGCTCGCTGCGCGCGTGCGTGCTGTGTTGCGCCGCGCCAGCGGCGTCGCTCCGGGCGCCGGCATCGTCGCCTTCGGTGATATCCAGATTGACCTCGAGCGCAGACTGCTGACCAAGGGTGGCCAGCTGGTCTCGCTCAGCCGGACCGAATGGTTGCTGCTTCAGCACCTGGCCACTCACGCCGGCAAGGTCGTGCTGCATACGGAGCTGCTGACCAAGGTCTGGGGTCCGGAGTACCGCGACGACCTCCAGTACCTGCGCGTCTGGATCAGCCGCGTCAGGCGCAAGCTCGGCGCCGCTCCCGGCGAGCCCGGCCCGATCAAGACGTTCCAGGGCATTGGCTACGTGCTCGATGTGGAAGGCAACCTGGGTGACTCGTCGACGAGCCATGGCTCAGCCGACAAGAGCGCGCCGGAGGCCACACCAGCCTGATTGCGAGGCCCGCGCGCTCGGGCGTCCGCCTCTCTTCGTTGAGACGGGCCTCACTTCTTGATCTTGGCGTCCCGGCCACGGCCCAAGATGGTCAGTGCCATGGCCACGGCCGGCGCAGCGGCGAGCACGACCAGAAAGCGATTGGCACCGCTCAGGAACAGTGCAACGGCCATTCCGAGAGAGAAGCTCGTTCCCACGAGCAACCCGTCACTGGGCATGTCGTCGAGTCGACGCTGCGTATGGGTGGCGGCTACCTGGACGCCGGCGACCGCATCGGGCAGCTTGTCAGCCGCGCGCTGAGCAGTTGTCCGGGCGAACTCGGCAGCATCCTGAGACGCACCCACGACCGAATTGCCCATGCCGCGCGCTCCAGTGGTGTTCTCGGCTTCTTCGATCTCATTTGACTTGGTCATAGCGAAACCCCTTCGACTCATGCTTTGTTTCGCCTATCGTCGCAGGTCGCGCGGCGAGCCCGGACATGCGGGATCGGGCGCCCCCTATCAGGGTGCTTACGGTTTGGGCGACCTGGTCGGTTCCGGCGTGGGTGTCGGCGTGGGTGTGGGCGGTGGCTCCGGAGTCGGCGATGGCGGTGGTGACTGACCTGGACTTTCGGACGGGGTGGGTGTCGTTCCGGGTGCTGGCGACGGCGTGGGCACCGAGGTGCAATCGACCGGCGCGATGTAGCCGCCCCAATCGCTCTGGCCCACGAGGTGGGCCGTGCGCCCGCCGTTGACGCCCTTGATGCCGACGCCTCGGCGGGCGCGATCCATCCAGTCCACGTCGGCATCCAGCCAGCGCTGCGGCTCGGCAGCCTCAGCCTTTGTGATGTCAACGAACCAGCGGCCGCACGTCTGGCGATACAGCAGACCGGCCGGGTCGATCTCGCCCTGCGCGCCGGGCTGCGTGCCATCGATGAAGTACTCGGTGCGCGTCGCCTCCGTCCACGGACCGGGCAGGCCGCCCGACCACGCGTCGATGGTCGTGGCAACAATGCCCGGCGGTGGCGACGGGAACTGCGCAACGGGCCAGCCGCGCGAGAGCTCGCGCATGAACGACGACCAGACACGGCCTGGGCCGTCGGCGGCGACGATCGAGACGTCTCCGCCCAAAGGCGGGCTGTGGTCGCTGTTGCCCATCCAGACCGAGGCCACGATCTGCGGTTGGCTTGGATCTGCTGGTGGCGCGAGGTATCCGTAAGCGGACAGGTCGCGGAGGTCGTTCGTGGTGCCCGTCTTGGCCGCGGCCGGACGACGATCGCTGCCCGGAACGAGCGGGTCTGCCACGCCGTTGACGACTTCCAGGCGCGGACCAAAGATCGTGTTGATGGCAGGATCAGTGGTGTCCTTGAGGATGTCCGACACGAGCCACGTCGCCTGGGCACTCATGACCTGCTGCGGCGGGTTGAGGCCGTCCGTAGGGATCACGTTGCCATTCGAATCGAGGATCTCGAGGATGGTGCGCGGCTGATTCTGGACGCCGCCGTTCGCGATCGTCGCGTACGCAGACGTGAGCTGAACCATGTTCGTCTCGGCCGTGCCAATGGCACCGGCGAGACCGGCCGCCTCTAGCTGGTTATCGCCGCGCACGAAGGTGATGCCCAGTGTGTGCGCGAGAGCGGCAACGTTGTCGACACCGATGCGATCGAGTGCCCTGATGGTCGGAATGTTGAGCGAGTAGCTCAGGGCCTGGCGCATGAGCACGGGCCCGCGCTCCTTCAGGTCTGCGTCGCGGGGGAACCAGCCCCGCGCGAACTCGGTTACGACGTCCATCAGTAGCGAGCCCGGCGTGATGGTGTGGTTGTCGAAGCCGGTGACGTAGACGAGCGGCTTCCATGCCGATCCGGGCTGTCTATAGCCTCTGCCCGCGACATCGAACTTGGGGTCGAACTGCGGAGAGGCGAGGTCGTCGCACGAGTAGCAGGCACTGCCCACGTAGGCCACGATGTCGCCCGATCGGGCGTCCATCGCGACGAGGGCGCCGTTATGAATGTCCAGGCCGTGCAACGACTCGATCCATTTGCGGTCCTGCTGGAGGCCCTGTGAATCGATGTTCGACTCCATCTCGTCGATCGGCTCGTTGGGCAGGATCGTCCCCGCCCCGACGTACTTCTCGGCGAGCGATTGGGCGTTCATGTCGAGCGTGGTGATGATCTTGTAGCCGCCGCGCTCGGCCGGCTCGCGGTCGGCCAGGATCTGGTCGAGCTGGCTCTTCATGTAATAGACGAATTGGGCGGCCTTAAACTGCGTCGGCGCTGGCGGGTGCAGGATGATCGGCTCGTTGAGCGCCTGGTCGAGCTGTTCGGGCGTCAGTCGGATGAAGTGTCCGTGACCTTCCGCGAGCGCGGTCAGGATGAAGTTGCGCCGTTGGACGGGCGGTGGAAGGGCCTCGCCGTTGACCGATTGCGTGGGGACGACCAGGTTTCCATTCACGTCAGGGATCGGATTTCCATCGGCGTCCTGGTTGACCCACTTGTAGAGGTCGTAGCTGTCAGGCGCCTGGGGCAGGCCTGCGAGCAGCGCAGCCTGGGCCGGCGTGAGGAGCTTCAGGTCGGTGATGCCGAAGTAGATCTGGGCCGCTGCAGCGACGCCGTAAGCCTGGTGTCCGTAGTAGATCTGGTTCAGGTAGGCCGTGATGATCCGCTGCTTGCCCTCGTCGCCGGGGAAGGCAGTCGTCAGGTTCTTGGCCTGCAGGATCTCCTTGATCTTGCGGATCGTCTGGTCGCCCCCGAGCACGTCCTCCGGCAACAGGCGCGCGCGCACGAGCTGCTGCGTGATGGTTGAAGCGCCGCGATTGCTGACACCGGTCACGTTCTCGAGAATGGCGGATGCGATGGCGTTTGGGTCGAAGCCCTCGTTGTCCCAGAACGTGCGGTCCTCGACCGCGATCGTCGCGTCGAGCAGGACCTTGGGCATGTCGTCGTAGGTCACGACGTGGCGGAACTCGTCCTGGAACATGGCCAGCTGGATGGTCCCGGTTCGGTCGTACACGACGGACGGTTGGGCGTAGTCGAGCTGATCGAAGCTTGCAACGGAGGGCAGCTCCGTCTCAAGCTGGTTGAGGAACGAGAGCCCGGTCGCGACGCCAAGAACGGTCGCCAAGCACGCGAAGAAGATGATTCCGACGATGAGCGCGAAGCCGCTCGCGACATATGTCCCGAGCTTGCTCGTCGGTTTGGGACGCGCTGCGACGCGCGTCAAGGCCAGTCGACGAAGGGCAGGGTTCTGCTTGTGGTTGCCGTTACGCGCTCGATAGCGCGCAGGCTGTCCTCGATACACCTGGGCGGATTCTCTGTCAGGTGCCCAAACGATGCACGACGATCTGCGCAGCGGAGGTCATAGGAGCGTGACGCTCAGTAAGGCACTGCCGTGACGATAGTGCACCCGAATGAGAATTCCCTGAGAGAGCGATGGTTGCGCCGTTGCAGCGCGGCCGCGGAAAAATGCCCTCGCCATGCAACGAATGAGCCGCGACCATGACGACGGGCCTAGCCGCACCTGCCCGGTGGTTCTAGGTCCCGCCGCCTGTCCTGCGCAAGAATCACGAGGTGAGTGTGTCCGACCCCGAATTCGTGCGAGCGCCAGTGGCCGCGCCGGCGTCCACGCCAACGTCCACGCCAACGCTCGCACCTATGCCCATGCCCGATCTGGCTGTCAAGCTCGACCATGTCAGCAAGCGGTTCGACGATGTCATCGCGGTCAACGACCTATCCCTGTACGTGGCACGGGGATCGGTAGTCGGCGTGATCGGTCCGAGCGGCGCGGGCAAGACCACGGCGATCCGTATGATCTCGGGCGGCATCAGGCCGGACAGCGGCAGTATCCGCGTGCTGGGCGAGGACCCGCGCCGATTTCGCCGTCAGACACGAGAGTCGATCGGCTACATGCCCCAGTTATTCGTGCTCTATCCCGACTTGACGGCCCAGGAAAACGTCAACTTCATGGCCTCGCTTTTCGGCATCACCCCGTGGCGTCGCGGGCGGCGTGTCCGCGAGGTACTCGAGCTGGTCGATCTGTGGGATGCCCGCCGCCGCCGCGCCTCACAGATGTCGGGCGGCATGCAGCGCCGGCTGGAACTGGCTTGCGCGCTGGTCCACCAGCCGTCGCTGCTCATCCTGGACGAGCCCACAGCCGGCGTCGATCCACTGCTCCGGACAAGCATCTGGCAGGAGCTGGACCGCCTGCGCAGCAGCGGCGTGACCGTGCTGGTGACAACGCAGTACGTGAGCGAGGCCGAGTACTGCGACGTAGTCGCACTCATCTCCGACGGAACACTCATCGCTCACGCGACGCCGGGTGATCTGCGCAAGCAAGCTCTCGGTGGCGACGTGATCGAACTTGGTACGGCGGCGCCGATCGATGTCCAGCAACTGCCGCCGATCCCCGGAGTCGTCTCTATCCGGCAGGCCGGACCGCGAGCCCTGCTCGTGGTCGCCCAAGACGCTGGCCTCGCCAGCCCGAAGCTGGTGGAAGCCGTCGAACAGGCAGGAACGACGGTCGAGTTCAGCCGCGAATATCGGCCGAGCTTCGACGAGGTCTTCGCCGCTCTCGTTACTGATCACGCCGAACAACAGGCCGCCCTCGGCAGTGCCGCCGCCTCGGCGGAGGTCCACTGATGCGCGAGCTCTTCATCGGGCCGTCCAAATCGCTTATCCGGATCTATGCCCAGGTGCGCAAGGAGCTCATCCAGGTTCGGCGCCGGCCGGGAGCGTTCTTCAGCCTCGTACTCGGACCGTTCCTGATCATGGCCATATTCGGCCTTGGCTACACCGGTGTGCGGAGGTCGCTTGACGCGGCCATCGTCGTGCCCGCTGACGTCGGGTTGCCGACGGACGCGGCGTACTACCAGAACCTCGTCGGGACAGGGCTCAACATCGTTGAGGTCACTGATACACCGGATCAGCCTCTTGCCGATCTCGCCGCCCGGAAACTCGACATCGTCGTTGTCGCACCGAGCAATGCGGTGCAGACCTTCCAATCCGGGCAGCAGGCGACCATTCGCGTGTCGATCAATGATATCGATCCGGTCGGAGCCGGATATGCCCACGTTCTGGCCGAGCTTCTGAACCAGAAGATCAACCAGGAGATCATCAAGGAGGCAGTCAGCCAGGGCCGCAGCTTCGCCATCTCAGGCAGCCTGGACCCGACCAGGCTGATCCCGCCGGAGGTAGTCGCTGCGCCGACGACGGTCGAAGTGGACAATGTCGCGCCCAGCGCTCCGAGCATCCTCGGGTTTGCGGGTCCGGCAGCGCTTGCCTTGATGCTCCAGCACATGGCCGTGACCCTGACGGCGCTGTCCTTCGTACGCGAGCGGCTATCAGGGGCGATGGAGATGTTCCGCGTCTCACCGGTCAACTCGTTCGAGCTGGTGCTCGGCAAGTACCTAGGTCTGGGCATCGTCAGCGCCGTCGTCGCCGCGATTTCCGGAGTGCTCCTGGTAACCGTGCTCGGTGTCCCACTGCTCGGCAGCGCGTGGGCGGTCGCAGGAGTGATTGCGCTGCTCGTCTTTGCCAGTCTGGGCCTCGGACTGATCATCTCGGTTGTCTCGGACTCTGAAAGGCAGGCGGTCCAGCTCGCGCTCCTGCTCCTGCTCGCATCGGTCTTTTTCAGCGGTTTCGTGTTGCCGGTAAACCAGTTCCGGGAGGGCGTTCAATTTCTGGCCTTCCTGCTGCCCGTGACCCATGGCATTCAGCTCTTGCAGGACTTCATGCTCCGCGGCGACACGACCGCATGGTGGCAGCTCGGCGCCCTCGCCGGTCTTGGACTTGTCTTCCTGTTCGTGACCGTAATACTGCTGCGGCGACAGATGCGAAACGCCTGAGGAGCGAGATGGACAATCGACGCACGCGGATCCGAATTCTTGGTGTTGCCCTGGCGCTCTATGGCGTCGTCGGCGTCGTGATCTTCGTCGGGGTCGCGGTCGGCGTCGCCCGACCTCTGGATCGCGCTCAAAATGTGTCGGAGTCGGTGGAAGCCCAGCGAACTGCCCTGGCCGACTCTCTCACCCAGGCCGAGGCGACCATTCGGGGCATGTCGACCAGCGTCAACAACATGGACACGAGCCTGTCCGACGCGAAGACGGCCGTCGATCGTGCAGCCACCATCTCGCATGGCCTTGCCACGAGCATGTTCGGCCTGCGTGACGCAATGAGCCTCTCGATCTTCGGCACTCAGCCATTGATCGGACTCGCCGGCAACTTCGATACCAGCGGCCAGAACCTGGACCAGCTGGGCACAGACGTCGCTGCGATCGGCACAGCACTCGATGCGAACCGGACGGACGTTACGACGACTGCGCAGAACATGACGGACCTCGCCGAGTCAGTCCACGCGCTGACGGTTTCTGTCCGCGACGGACCCGGTCTGGGCATCTCGTCCCGGACCCTGGGCACCGTCCGTCTTGCCGTCTATGTCATTACAGGTTGGCTTGCACTCTTCGCGCTGGGCTGTCTCGTGGTCGGCATTTACCTGATCATCGGAAGTCGGAAGCCGCCAGAATCCGATTAGTGGTTGCTGTCGCTGGGCTTGTCGGTAACATCGCCTTCGTGGGCGACAAACCCGTGTCGGACGAGCCAATCAGTGCGCAGGAAGCGCAGCAACAGCAAGAGCAGGATGGCTGAGCCGATACCCAGGATGTACAGCCCGGCACCGATCACCAGGCCCACCGCCGCCACAACCCAGATGCCTGCGGCGGTCGTCAAGCCCAGGATGCGATCGCGAATATGCAGGATCGCGCCGGCCCCCAGGAAGCCGATTCCAGTCACGATCTGAGCCGCAACGCGCGCACCGGCGTCGCCTGGGCCAAATGCCTGGATCGCACCGGCAGTAAAAATCGCCGCGCCCATCGCGATCAGCGCATACGTGCGGACCCCCGCCGGCTTGTCGGCCAGCTCGCGCTCCAGGCCCACGATTGCGCCGATGACACCGGCGACCAGAACGCGAAAGAGCGCATCGACCTGCGGATCGCGCAGGATCGCGCCAAGATCCAGGTTCGGCATGTCTCTCCTCCGCGTAGGGGTTCCTACCGTTCGACACTACTCTCGCGCAGTCGGATGGCTCCGCGTGCGACGATTGGACGTGCCGT
>JBBQEC010000014.1:0-21672 GCA_038320305.1 Candidatus Limnocylindrales bacterium
GTAACGCTCGGGAGTGCCGACGAGCAGAAGGGTGCGACGCCGCGGACGGTAGAGGCCTGGGGCCGCGCGGCCGACAACCCTGTAGGCGGCTGGTACGGCTTCAAGAAGGGCCTGCGCGGCCGATTCGGCAACTACGTGCCCCCCGTGCTGGAAGTGCTCGGCCTCGCCGAGGTCGAGCACAACGCGCGCAACAACCGGATGCGAACTCGATGAGCGCGCCGCGCTTCCAGGTCACGCGGCGGATCACCGCCCCAGCCGGATCGCACCTGGGCGCTCGTCGCGGACCTCCGCGCGTGGCGCGCGTGGAACCCGACCGTCGTCTCGGTAGAAGGCGACATCGCACCCGAGGGCAAGGTGCGCCTCGTCTCGACGGTGAACCCGAAGCGGACATTCAACCTACGAGTGACGGAGCTCCTCCCGCCCGAGCGCTTGGTCTGGGCGAGCGAGATGCCACTGGGCCTCTTCCGGGGCATTCGGACCTACACTCTGACTCCCGCGGCAGGCGGATCGGCCACGGACTTCGCGATGACCGAGGTGTACACCGGGCCGCTCGCCGGCCTCATCGGCCGGTCGATTCCTGACTTGAATCCCTCGTTCGAGGCATTCGCCGATGCGCTGAAGTCTGCCGCCGAGCGAAGCTGACTTGAAGCCCCCGATCAGTAGCGATCGCTTGGCTGCGCTCAATCCCTTACGAGGGGCACGTCAACGACGTGCTCGGCCACGAACCAGACCTGGAGCTCGTTGCGACGCAGGATGTCGCTCACCAACAGATCGTTTGAGCCCCAGTCCTCGTTCTTCTCCGTCTTGCCAATGGCTTCGCGGGTCTTCTCGAGGATGATCTCGTGCGCGTTCAAGAGCCTGTGGATCATGGGCGCCACCTCTTCGGCGCCATTGGGCGGCCGATCGATCGTGGTCAGCTCAGCCGCGTGACGCGGGTCGCCCACGGCGATGCCGCCCAGGGTTTGAACTCTCTCGGCCACAAGATCAATCAACTCGAGTTGCTCGGCGGCATGCTTGTCAAAGAGCAGGTGAAGTTGGTAGAAGGTGGGTCCGGCCACCAGCCAGTGATGCTTCTTGTACAGCGCGTACAGGATCATCGTGTCGGCCAGGATCTCGTTGAGCAGCTGGCAACTTTCCTGGCGCGCCTCTGCCGACAGTGCGATGGGCAGTAGACGGACGCTGCCGAAGCGCTGGATCTCGACGCCCAGGGGCGCCATACGCGGTTCGGGCGAGGCGTTGCCGTTGTTTGTGCCCGCTCCGGCCTTCGCGCCGCGGGTCTTGGCCTTGGTTGGCATGGGTTTCCTCCCTGCGAATAGTTACCTGCGCATGGCTTGGTGACGTGCCTTGGAAAACATTCGCTGAATGTTCGTAAATTGCGCGCTGTCGGAGCGGGCCGCGTCGTTTCAGTTGAGAACCACAGACGTGGTGATCGGCCGACCACGGATCAATCCTGAGTCAGCGAGTCGGAATTGGTTGTAGCATCGCGGCGATTCGAAGAGAGGGTTCCTGCGATGACCGAATGTCGGACCGCCGACAGCTTGGCAAAACCCGGCGTCGACGAGATCCTTGCCCACGTTGTAGAGCACAGGGAAGTGAAGGTGAGCGCGGTCGCGGAGCTGCCGACCCGTTTCGGAGACTTCCAGGTTGTGGCCTTCCATGCTCCGGCCGAAACGGGCGAACACGTCGTTCTCGTGCACGCGCTGGAACAGATCGATTGTGTTCATCGAACGTGCAACGAACCCTCGCAGCGGATGACCAGCGATGTCGCCTGAGGCTGATCTGACCGCGCCGGTTGTAATGGTCACGGGCGCCACCGGTCCGTTGGGGCGCGCCGCCGCGCACCGCTTCGCGCGCGACGGCGCGCGCATCTGTCTCGTGGGTCGCAATCGGGAGACACTCGAGGAGCTGGGCGACGGCCTGGATCTGGAACGGGCTGAGTGGATGACGGTCGCGGGCGAGCTGACCGAACAATCGGTGGCCCATGACGCGGTCGCTCAGGTTGAACAGCGATGGGGACGCCTCGACGTCCTGTTGCATCTCGTGGGCGGCTGGGTCGGCGGCACTCCCGTCGTGGATCTGGACCACGCCGAGCTGCGGCGGATGCTCGATCAGCACCTGTGGACCACGCTCTACGCCACACAGGCCGTCGTCCCGGGCATGGTCGAACGCGGATACGGCCGCATCGTGGTCATCTCCTCCCCTTTCGCCACCACGCCCGGGCCGCGCGGCGCCAGCTATGCGATCGGCAAAGCTGCGGAAGAGGTTGTCATCCGCTCTCTCGCGCGCGAGCTGAGCAGCTCTGGCGTCACGGCCAACGTCCTCATCGTCCGCACCATCGACGAGAAGCACGAACGTGAGTCGCAGCCCTCCGCGAAGAACGCATCATGGGCCACGGCGGAGGAGATCGCGGACACGCTCGCGTTCATCGCCTCGCCCGCAGCAGGCGCAATCAACGGAGCGCGCATCCCGCTCGACGGCCGCTGACTCTTGCCGCCAGCGCTTAGGAAATCCGACATAGCATTCCGGCGTGACTGATTCGAACAACTCCAGCATTCTCCGGCCCCTCGAGGTCTATCTCGATGCCACGCCCAGGTCCGCGACAGAGCCCGAAGCCGTGGGCAAATTCACCTTATTCAGGCCCAAGGGTCCGTGGACCTACTACGCGCGACCGCGGTTGGGGCTCGACGAGCCAATCGGGCGTGCGGATGTCGATGATCTCCGCAGTCGACAGCAGGAGCTGAAGTTGCCCGAGAACATCGAGTGGGTGGTACAAACCACGCCGACGCTGAGCGCTGCCGCCCGCGAGAGCGGCTTGCTGGTCCACGAATATCCGTTGCTCGCCCTTGTGGGCCGGGGAACAACAGCCATCCTCGCGCCTGATGGTGTCGAGATCCGGTTGGTGAAGGCGGATGACGAGGAGTTCGCGAAGGCGCACGCCGTCGCTGGCGTTGGCTTCTCTGCCGCCGGAACGCAGATCGGACCCGAAGGCGTGAACGAGCGCGACGAGCGCGCTGTCGCAATGAAGCCGCCCGTCCTTGAATTCATGCGCGATCGCGCCACTCGAGGCTTGAGCATCTCGTACGCCGCGTTTGACGAGGCCGGGCCGATCGCGGTCGGCACTCACCAGCCGGTGGATGGCGCCACAGAGATCGTGGGTGTGGCGACGCTGCCCTCAGCGCGACGGCGAGGGATTGCAGCGGCGCTGACGGCCGCCCTCGTAGCAGATGCCCTGCGTCGCGGCGTCGCAACCGTTTTCCTGGGCGCAGACAGCGATGACGTCGCACGCGTCTATGAGCGCGTTGGTTTCATGCGAATTGGGACGACGGCGGCCGCAGAGAAGCCCGAGCAGCCCGAGCAATGAAGGACGTGGGCTCGATCCGCAGCAAGAGCTTCGACGAGCCCGATGAGACGCGCCAGTTCCCGCTCATGGAGTCACAGCTCGCGCAGATAGGTGCGATCGGAGTGGGCCGGACCGCGATGGCACCGGGCTGGCGTTGGTCCACCTCCATCGGCCCGCTCACCGGCGACTCGCTGTGCTCTGTCCATCACATAACACTGGTCCTCTCGGGACGCATCCGATTCGAGATGGCTGATGGTGAGTCGCGCGAATTCGGCTCGAACACGTTGATCGACGTTCCGCCGGGCCACGACGCGTGGGTCGTCGGAGACGAACCGGCGGTGGCCGTGGACCTCTATGGCAACGCCGCCGATGTGGGTCTTCGGACCGAGCACCAGCGCGTCGTGACGACCGTGCTCATGACGGACATTGTCGAGTCGACGGCCCGGGCCGCAAGACTGGGCGACTCGAAGTGGCGACAGCTGCTTGGCGAACACGATCGCGTTGTGCGGTCACTCCTTGATCGATTCGGTGGCCATGAAATCAACACGACGGGAGACGGATTTATCGCAACGTTCCAGAGCGCGGTCGGAGCGCTCCGATGCGCGGGCGCGATCGTTGGCGGCGTCAAGCCGCTTGGTATCGAGGTCCGCGCGGGAGTGCACACGGGCGAGATCGAGCTCGTCGAAAACGACGTTCGCGGCGTGGCTGTTCACGCTGCGGCCCGGATCATGGCCCTGGCGAGCGCGTCTGAGGTGCTGACCTCCGAGCTGACACGAGACCTGGTCGCCGGCAGCGGCCTCAGCTTCGTGGAGCGCGGCGCTCATGTCGTGAAGGGCTTCGATCAACCGATCACGGTCTTCGCACTCAAATAGGAAGCGGGTTGGGCCGTCGGGCTGCCGTGGCCAGCTTTAGACGGGCTGCGCCCGTTTCGGTGAAGGCGACACGGCGCATGGCCGACTGTTCAGGCAGCCTTGCCGGCGAAGTCGTCCTCAAGATCGAGGGCCAACAACTCGCGAAGGCGGCGCAGACCGAGGCGCACGCGGCTCTTCACCGTCCCCAGCGGCACGCCAGTCACCGCCGCGATCTCATGCTGCGTCATCCCCCCGAAATAGGCGAGCTCTATGGAACGACGTTGAACTTCCGGCAGAGACGCCAGCGCCCTTTTGACTATTTCGGCGTCAAGCCGCTCGGCGACGGCGGGCCAGACATCAGGCGCAGGCGATACGGCATCGGCGATCCCGTTGTCATTGTCGAGCGAAACTGTTGCCATCCTCCTACGGCGAATGTGATCGATCGCCCTATTGCGTGCGATGACGAGGATCCAGGTTCGAAGGGATGCACGTTCAGGGTCGAACCGAGCGGCATGCTTCCACAACCCCACGAACGTTTCCTGAACGATGTCTTCGGCCAAGCTTCGGTCATTCATCATGCGCACGGCCAAGCCGAGCACGGCTGCCGAGTGTCGGTCGTAGATGTCGCTCAGCGCGGATTCGTCACCCGCGACCAAGCGCGTAAGCGCTTGCGCATCGCCCATGACTTGAGGCAACGCCACTGCAAAGGCTGTTGGCGCGCTGACCGACGCGATGGCCGCCGGATCGAAATGCATCGCTGTTGTCACGCATGGAACGTACGGATCCAGGGCGTTCCCTACATCGACCATAAGGATGATGGTCGGGCCTCAAAATTGTTACGACGCGTCGAGGCTCACTGATTGGCGCGCCGCATATGCCGCGGCCTCCACCCGGTTGCGAACGTGCAGCTTCTCGAGCACGTGTCGGACGTGAGTTTTGACAGTGGGTCCGCTGATCTGCAGTGAAACCGCGATCTCGCGGTTCGTGGCGCCGCGGGCGATGTGTGCCAGGACCTGCGCTTCTCGTTGACTCAAGCGAGTCGCAGCCGGCCGTTCTTCGCGCCACGTATCCGCGTCGCGCAGATCGTCCAGCATGCGAGCTGCCATGCGCGGCGCAATCCTGGGCTCGCCTCGACCAGTTTCGAGCACGGATTCAATGAGGTCGCTGGGAGCCATGTCCTTGAGCAGGTAGCCCTGCGCGCCTACCCGCATTGCCGCATACAAATCCTCTTCCTGTTCAGACACGGTCAGGATGAGCACCTGAGTCTTCGGCACACGGTTGCGCAGCACCGCGCATGCCTCAATGCCCCGAATCTCGGGCATGTTGAGATCCAGAAGCACCACATCCGGACGAGTCGCAATAGCGCGCTCGATCGCCTGGCGTCCGTTTGACGCCAAGCCGACGATCTCAATGCGTGGATCCGATTCGAGTAAGGCTGCTGTTCCTTCTCGCATCAGTCGGTGGTCATCGGCGACGAGGACGCGGACGGACGTGCGGATATGCGCCATCGGTTCCTTTCGACTTTGGGTGCGAGTGTAGGCTGGATGAACCGATGGGCAGCCCATGAATGCGGACGCGCCCTTGGCGCACGACCACCCAAGCAGGCCGGACGAGCATTGGCGCGCCGTCACGGCCGTGGCGCGAGTTGCCCGAGCACTCGTTGCGGGCGGCCTGGACGAGCTGGGTGGCGACGCCCTGGGTGCAATCGCCGAGGCCCTGGATCTTGATGTCGTCGCCATGTACGTGCCCGAAGGCGGCGGGTCACCGGATCTGCGTTTGTTCACCGTGTGGCCGGCGAACAGTGCGCCTGGCCGCGTCCGCAATGTCCTTCCGCTCGAACCCGACGCCTGGCGATTTCTCGTGTCCAGCGCAGGTCCGCTGGTGCTTCGTCAACGCGAAGCATCGATACTTGATAACCCCTTTCGGCCGCCTGCCGATTCATGGGTAGCTATTCCGTTGATCGCTCGGTCTGAGATCGAAGGCGCGGTATTCGGATCCTCATCGACACCGATATCGCTCGGACCTGTGACGCGTTCCACCTTGGGATCGATCGCGGATCTCTTGAGCGCTGGCGTCGCGACGGCGCGCCTGCGCCTGGAGGCGCAGCGGACGGAGATTCAACGTGAGCGACTCACACTCGTCGCGGAGCTTCACGACGGCCTGGCACAGGATCTGGCGCTGGCCGTACGCGAGGTGGCGTTCATGGAGTCCGATCCACCCCCAGAGGCGGCACGGGCGAGCGCGGTCAGGCTCGGCGAAGCCGTTCGTGCGGCGCATCGCCTTGTACGTGCGGAGCTGGAGGATCTGGCCTCAGGCCTGCCGGAGCCCGGCCTCGCCATCGCGGCGCGGGCGATCATTGATCGCTTTGCCCTGCGCGGCCTGACGATCGACCTGGACGAAGACCTCAACGACGCCGCTCCGAGCGCGGCTTTGGTCGCGGTACTTTTACGGGTCCTCAACGAGGCTCTCAGCAATGTCGAACAACACGCGCACGACGCCCATGCGGCTGTAACGATTCGCGCTGACAACAAGACGTTGGTGATGTGCATCATCGATCATGGTGTCGGAGTGGACGCGGCAGCCCTGCCAACGATGGGTGATGGGCACTTTGGCATAGCGATAATGCGAGCACGCGCAATGAGTGTGGGAGGCGCATTGAATATCTCGGGCGGTCTTGGAACAGGAACGAAAGTTGAGCTGCGCGTCCCCCTAGACGGCGTTGCTGCGTGACCAGCGTTGACGTCGCCGAGTTCATCGAGCCTGCCCTCGAGCGAGGCGACTGCGAGCACACCGCGATCCTGCTCCAGTCAGTTGAGGCCCTCCCACCTGTCCTCGTGTCCTTCTATCGCATGGGAGCTTCGCGCAACGGATGGCTTGTGCACGGCTCTCTGCCAGGGGAAGGAGACCGTGACCGCGAGCGCATGACAACCGCGGGACTCGACGTCGGCGAGCTCGAGTCTTCCGGACGAATGGCAGTTATAGAGCTTGACCTGACCGTGTCACCGGACGAGTGGGTGCGGCCATGGTCGGTGTTGCTCGAGGAGAAGCTAGGCTCAGGCTTCGACGCGATGTGGTTCGCACGCTTTCCGATCGGGCCGATATCCGCAGACGTGGACGGTGTCCTACCGTTCGAGGCTGCCTGGATGAGCTGTTTCAGAGGAAGACGAGTCGTGACGCTGTGTCCCTACATCGTCGGCGAAATGGTCGAAGACCAACGGACCAGGAACCACGACGTCGTCGCACAAGTTCACGACCAGGTTCACGACGCTCAATAATTCCCCGTACGGTCACGTGTTGGCGATCTTCGAATACCGAGCCTCGTGACGCTGGCGCTCGGGAGTGCTACGGTCGCTGGCCGCGCCGCCGGCCGCGAGCCGCTTCCTGGAGAGGAAACATCGTGAGATTCATGAGTCATGGCCAACGCGGTAGGGCAACGATGCCGCAGGTCGCCGCCGGTGCCTTCCTGGTGATCTTGATTTCGGCTTGCTCGACTGTATCGGCGCCAGCTGGCTCAACCACTCCGACCGCAACAGGATCCCCATTTTCCACGGCAGCCGCGTCCCTGCCGGCCATTGCATCGATCGCGCCGGTCGAATCCCTTGCCCCGACCGGTGGACCGGCCACGCCAACGCCGGCTCCGTCCACGAAGACACCACGCCCAAGAAAGAGCCACACCCCGGCACCCTCCGGCGAGCCGACCTCATCGCCGACCCCGACACCCACACCGACACCCACGCCCACGCCCACGCCAACTCCGCCCCCGGCGTTGCCCGATCTGATCGTCCAAACCTTCAGCGTCCCTGCCACCGTGACTCACGGCGTGGGGGCCGTTGGTGGGATGTACGTGAAGAACGTCGGGCCAGGCGCGTCCGGTCCTTTCACGGTGGATATCTACGGTTCCTGCCCACAGGAGACGTTCAGTGATGCTCCTCATGATTCCCCCGGGTTGGCGGTCGGGGCAGAGATGTTCATCCGCATCACTTTCACGTTCGAGAACACCGGAGCCTGCTCAGTATCGGCCGATGTCGACTACGACAACCAAGTCCCTGAGACCAATGAAGACAACAACCATGTGAGCGTCAACATCACGTCGCAGTAGTCGCGGATCGCCCGGGTCCTCGTTCCGAACATACGTGCTACGGTGGGCGTTCGCCGCAACCGCAGCGATGCTCCGCGTGGTCGGGCCCCCGCCAGATTGGACCGCGTGCCGCCCAGACCTCAAGGCAGGGCCTCCCCCTTCAAGGGACGGAGTTTCGATTCATGTTGCGTACCGCCTACGCTTCCACGTATCCGCCTCGGCACTGCGGGATAGCGTCCTTTACGAGCGATCTGTCCGCCGCGTCCGGCCACCGCGAGATCGTCGCGCTACACGCCCCCACTGTTTCTCCTGAGCCGTATTCGGCCGAAGTGCATCATCGGATTCGACGCGATGAGCAGGACGACTACCTGCGGACCGCGCGCGTACTCGCATCATGCGTGGACCTTGTGTCCATCCAGCACGATTACGGCATCTGGGGCGGCGTAAGCGGCGGGTACGTCGTCGACTTCGTCGAGACACTGCGCGTCCCGGCAGTGGCGACGCTGCACACGGTCCTGCGCAATCCGAGCCCAACGGAGAGGGAAGCTGTCGTCGGCCTCGTTGCCAGCGCGGAAGCGACCGTTGTGATGTCTCAGTCCGCAGCGGACTTGCTCAAAAGCGCATACGGCGTGGATGGCAGCACGGTCGAGATCATTCCCCACGGTGTGCCGGACGTGCCACTCGTAGATCCAGAGACAATCAAACCCGGCCTGGGATTGAACGGCAGATCAGTCATCCTCAGTTTTGGGCTGCTGGCACCCAGCAAGGGCCACGAGCTGATGTTGGACGCGTTGCCCGCGGTGGTCGCGGCGCATCCGACCGTCTGCTACGTGATCGCGGGCGCGACTCACCCTGACCTCCTGCAACAGGATGGCGGCGAGGCATATCGCGAATCGCTTCAACGCAAGGTTGCTCAGCTGGGTCTCGAGCAGAACGTGCGCTTTCACGATCGCTTCATGGGCCGGATCGAGCTCTTGCGCTACCTCGAGGCCGCAGACGTGTTCGTGACGCCTTACCCGAACATGGACCAGATCGTCTCAGGCACGCTCGCCTATGCGATGGGCGCAGGTCGCGCAATTGTTTCCACGCCTTACACGTACGCATCGGAATTGCTGGCCGACGGCCACGGCGTGCTCGTGCCAACCCGCACACCTGCAGTCTGGGCGACCGCCCTTGTCGATCTGCTCGACGATCACGACCGGCGCGCCGAGCTGGGTCGCATGGCTTATGAGAAGAGTCGTGGGATGGTCTGGTCCAAGGTTGCGGAGCAATACCGAGCGCTTTCTACCCGCGTCGTCAACCCGGACACAAGGCAACCTGGGGCAATGCCACTTGCTGCCGTGGGCGCCCGAGGCTAGGGGACGACGATCACCTTGCCGCGCGCGTAGCCCTGGTCGACATAGCTCAACGCGTCGGCCACCGCGTCGAGCGAGAAGCTACGGTCGATCACCGGCTTCACGACGCCAGCCGCAACGAGCTTCTTCAACTCTTCGACGTCGCGCTCACCGAATGGCGAAACGAACGCTATGCCGACCCTCTTGCCCGTCATGCGCGACATGATGGGGCCTAGGAGCGCGCCCGACAGCAACCACCACGCCGAGCCGCCGAACGCAAGGTGGACGCCATGCGGCTTGAGGGCGCCGAGCCAGCGCCGCAGCGAATGGTGCGCGTCGACTTCGACGATCCAGTCGTAGCCCTGCGCGGGTCGCGTGTAGTCGGTGGTCCTGTAGTCAATCGTCTCGTCAGCGCCCAGCGAGCGCACGAAATCGAGCTTCTCGCCGCTGGCGACGGCGGTCACTTGAGCGCCCAGCGACTTCGCGATCTGGATGCAATACGGACCGACGTTCCCGGAGGCACCGACTATCAGCACGCGATCTCCGGCGACCACCTTGCGCCCGCCGCGCTCGCGGAAGCCACGGACGGCGAGCACGCCCGAGTGCCCCAGGCACGCTGCCTGCTCAAATGTCACACCGACCGGCATCGCCGAGAACGCCACTTGGCGCTCGCAGACGTAATCGGCAAACGCGCCGGCGCCAACGATCGAGATGTCACCGAACACGTCGTCCCCGGGCTTGAAGCCCTGAACGCCTTCGCCGATCACTTCGACAGTGCCCGCGGCATCAATGCCCAGCCTCTTGAAGCGCTCTTTGGGAGCGCGCAGACCGATGAAGAGCTTGATAAAGCCCCAACGCGGATACAGGTTGTCGAGGTCAGCCCGATTGATGGACGCCGCCTTCATCCGCACCAGCAGCTGGTCACCAACGGGCGCCGGCTTTTCCAGTTCGCGTACGGTCACGACATCCGGGCCGCCGTACTTCTCGCGCCATGCCGCTCTCACTTGAACGGCACCGTACAACCCGTCGGGCCGTTTATGCTCGAACGGATGGGGAATTGCTTCTGACATGCTGAACCCCGCGCAGTCGACCTCTTTCCTGATCGCCGATATCAGCGGATATACGAACTATCTCGTCGGGGTCGAGCTCGAGCACGCCAACGACATCCTCACGGACCTGATGGGCGCGGTCGTGAGCGCTCTGCGGCCGAACTTCAAGCTGGCCAAGCTGGAGGGCGACGCCGCGTTCATGTTCATGGTCGCCGAGCGGATCGACGGCACCATGCTGCTCGACACGATCGAGCGCTGCTATCTGGGCTTCCGCCGCCGCCGGCGCGACGTGCGCCAGGCGACCTCGTGCGCGTGCAACGCCTGCGTGCGCATCCCGGATCTCGATCTCAAGTTCGTCGTCCATTTCGGGCAGGCAATCGAGCAGAAGGTCTATGGCCGGCGCGAGCTGGTTGGTCCGGACGTAATCGTTGTTCATCGGCTGCTCAAGAATTCGGTTGTTGAGCGGCTTGGCTTCCGCGCGTATGCACTTCTGACCCAGGCGAGCATCGATGCCGCCGGGCTCGATCCCGTGGCGTTGGGCATGACGGAGATCGTCGAGGCTTTCGAGGGCATCGGCGACGTGTCGGCGTGGGCACACGATCTGGAGCGCAGGTGGCAGGACGAGGAGTCTCGCGCGCGAGTGATGGTCGATCCAGAAACATCCGTGGTGAACATCATCTTTCCCGCGCCCGTGCCGCCCCAGGTCGCGTGGGAGTTCATGACCGCGCCCGGTCAGCGCATGAGCTGGCAGCCGTGGGTAACGCAAGTCGAGATCAAGGACGCGACCGGAGGTCGGCGCGGGCCTGGCACCGCCAACCACTGCATGCACGGCAAGGACGCGATCATCGAGGAGATCCTCGACTGGCGGCCGTACGACTACATCACCGACCGAACCGTCCTGGCGACTCCACACGGGCCAGTCAAGCTGCTGCACACGATCGAGTTCGAACCCGATTCTGACGGGACGATCATCCACATGCGCTTTGGCCCGCCAAAGTCAAAGCGTGAGCAGGCATTGATGCCGGGCATCGGGCCGCCATATGAGGCGGCACTGCGCAGCGCCCTGCCGTCATTGCTCGCACAACTCGACGAGGCACTTGCAGCACGCGAGCCGGAGGCGGATCAGGCCGTCGAGGTGATACTCTCCAACACTGATGTGAGTGTGTCCACGAGCTGATCCGCGTGGACTCGCTGGAAGATGAGCGGGGGACGGATCTTGAGCACATTGCTGTGACGACCGGTCGTGCCAATCAGCACGCCGTTGTGGCGCATCTGTTCGACGATCTCCCTGGCCGTGGCACGATCCTGCTCAACGGTCGCTGGTCGGACGATCTCGACGCCGATCGCCAGACCGATCTGCCGGACCTCACCGATCTCCTGGTGGCGAGTCGCCAGCTGGTTTAGCCGGCCGCGCAGGTACTCCCCACCGGCACGGGCGTTGTTGATGACCCGCTCGTCATCCATTACTTCGAGCACGGCCAGCGCCGCGGCCATCGCCACGGGATTGCCACCGAAGGTGCTGAAGAATTCCGCCTCCGGTGAGAACTGCTGCGCCAGCTCGCGCCGCGTGATCACCGCGGCGACGGGCATGCCATTGCCCATCGGCTTTCCAACCGTGACGATGTCAGGCACGATCCCCAGGCGCTGATAGCCCCACATCGCGGCGCCAGTTCGGCCGTGGCCGCTCTGCACTTCATCGGCGATCCAGAGCGCGTGCGATTCGTGTGTCCGCTCGACGAGCTGCGCGGCGAGAGCAGCAGGAAGGTCGATGATCCCGTCGCTCGTCAGAACGCCGTCCATGATCGCGGCTGCAGGTGGATGACTCGCACCCCTCAGGCTCAGGAGCGCATCCTCGAACGATGCCGGGCTGCCCTCGAAGCGGCGCAAGGAATCGGGCGGGCTCCATGTTCGAACATGAGCAGGCTCAGGCCGGCTGCCCCAATCCTCCGGCGTCAGTGCGCTGATCGCGTCGGTGATGCCGTGGTACGCCCAGTCGGTCGTCAGGCCACCGGAGCGGCCCGTCACCGCGCGCGCGATGCGCCAGGCGATGTCGTTCGCCTCGGAACCGGAGTTCACGAACATGACTGTGTCGAGTGCGCCGCCGGTCGACGCGATCAGCCTTTCGGCGACTTCAAGCGCGGTCTCGTGGAGGTAGCGCATATTCGTGTTCAGGCGGCGCGCCTGGCGGGCGACGGCCTCAACCACACGCGGATGCTCGTGCCCGACCACGGGCACGTTGTTGTACGCGTCCAGGTAGCGTCGGCCATCCGCGTCGATCAGCCACACGCCGTCGCCACGGACGAAGTGGAGCGGCTCGCGATACGTGGGCGGAGTCATCGCGGGACCGATTACGCGAGCCCTTCGCTCCACGAGCGCCGGCACGGACCAACCCTGTCCTGGCTCGCGCCCACCGATACGCTGCCTGACCTCGTTCCAACCCAGGGACTCAAGAAGACGCAGGACGCTCGCGGCCTGGCCACGCAGGTTGGCCATGAGCGCGTCCGGATCGTCGTAAAGCGACGCGCGCCAGGCAGGCAAGACGATCGCGGAACACATCCTCGCGGCCAGCAGCTCGCCCAGGATGGCGCGCTCCATGGGCTCGAGCGGCGTCACCTTCTCGTAGCCGTCGATCAGCAGCCGGGACGCCCGGAAGAATTCATCCGTGTCGTTCTCGCGACCGTCTGTTATCGACTCGAGCACTGCCGCCAGATCGACGACCAGCGCCGACCAGCTCGCGTCGCCAAAGTCGATGACCCCCGTGATTCGGCCGCTGCCGTCGACCAGCACGTTGGAGGCGCACAGGTCCGTGTGGATGACCTGGGCGCGAAGCATGGGCCAGACGGGCGTGACGACGCGCTCGTAGCGATCCAGCGCCTGACTCACCAGTTGACGCACTTCGCCGTCGCCGACCGACTCCAGCAACGGCCGTAGGCGCAGGGCGTGCTGGGCGTCCCACAGCATCACTCGACCGGCGCGCGGGTGCCAGAAGCCGCGCAACGCTCGTCCGACGCGCGCCGCCATCGTGCCCCAGTCGCGGATGGCGTCGTCACTCAGGCTTGGTCCGCGGAATGAAGACCGAGGCAGCTGGTCGTACATACGCAGGTAGTGCGACTTCGAGCCGCGCTTCAGGTAGGCCATGTGGGTCTGCCGACCGTGGACCTGCAACGGCAATGCGACAGGAATGCCCGGGTCGACCTGGGCGATTCGCTGGGCGGCCAGCGCCTCGAGCTCGAGTCGAGTGCGCGTTTCGGCAGCATTGGAGATCTTGAGAACCGTCGGGCGATCGCCGTGGATCAGGAACGTCTGGTCGCGCTCGCTGCCCGCCGAGACGGCCGTACCTTCAATGTCGAAGAATCTCACCGCCAGCACCGCGGCCTCTGCCTCCGTGAAGGTGGGCGGCGGTGCCGTCAAAACAGCGTCGATGGTTACCTCTGTCACCGGGTCAGAATAGGTTCCGCCAGTGCGGGTTTTCGACCCGCGCGACACCAGTCAGAAAGCGTTAATGCATGATCCGCGGGTGAACGCACATGATGAGCAACTGAAGGCCATCGACCGCAACCTGCGTGCTGCCTATTACCTGGCTCTCTTCGTCGAGTTCTGCTTCCTGACGGCGGTCGCTGCAACGGCCGGTGCATTCAACGGCGGATTGCCCACGACCACGCCGCCGTCAGCCCAGATCTACCTCGTCGTGAGCTTCGTCGTCACGATCGCGCTCATCTTCCGCATCCGGCAGATGCGCGCAGCGGCCCAACGCAGCGACATGGCCTGGCTTCAGCGCAGCAACATGCGCGCCTGGGCACTGATCGCCCTCGTGTTCAGTGCGGTCCTGCCGTCGATCTACCTCAATACCGCCGTGGCGCTGCTTCCGCGTCACTAGCACTACGATCA
This sequence comes from Candidatus Limnocylindrales bacterium, assembly GCA_038320305.1. GTDB lineage: Bacteria > Chloroflexota > Limnocylindria > Limnocylindrales > CSP1-4 > JALYGJ01. Next base: position 14,541 of record JBBQEC010000014.1, read on the forward strand.
GCTCATGACAGATAACGATCCAATCAGCTGGCGCACAATCGTCTACGGCACGGCCGTCGTCGGCGCCGATGGCAGCAAAGTCGGCATCGTCAAGGAAGTGCTGGGCTCCGACGCGGAGGACATCTTTCACGGCGTCCGAGTCGCCCTCGACAGCCACGACGTGGCAATTCTTGCGTCGGACATCAGCTCGCTGACCGCGTCTGCGGTCACAACTGTGCTGTCAGCTGCCGAGATCCACGCCCTGCCTGCCTACGACGAGACGGCCACGTTCCACCTCGCGTCAGTTGGCTGGCTGCGCAAGCACATCGGCTGGCAGCAGGACTCCAAGTCAGACGAGGAACCCGGCTGAGCCAACCTGCCCAACTTGAAATTGTAGGCACAGCCGATACAAGTCCCGTCTCGGCATTCGCACGGCGCGGCCGCCCGCTCATAACCTGAGCACGTGGAAATACTCGTCGCGATCCTGGGCACGCTCGTGGCGATCGCGTTCCTGTACGAGGTCTCGCGCCGGCTGGGCGTGCCATATCCAACGCTGTTCGTCCTTGGCGGCCTCGTTCTTGCCGCAATCCCGGGGCTTCCGCGCATCACCTTCGAGCCGGACTTGGTCCTGCTCGTGTTCCTGCCTCCGCTGCTCTTCATCGCCGCGACCAGCACTCCGATCCGCGAGCTACGGGCGAACAGGGCACCGATCATCCGCCTTGCCCTCGGCCTCACGATCTTCACCCTCATCATCGTCGCCGTCGTCGCCCAGGCACTCGTGCCTGCACTCGGCTGGGCCGCGGCATTCACGCTTGGCGCGATCATCTCGCCAACCGACGCGGTCGCGGCGACAAGCGTGTTCCGCCGCCTGGGAGTGCCGCGCGTTGCGGTAACGCTGATCGAGGGCGAGGCGCTCTTCAATGACGCCGTCGCGCTCGTCGCCTACCGGGCGGGCGTGCTCGCCGTCGCAAGTGGGACATTCCTGGTCGTCGGTGCGCTCGCTAACTTCGCCGTGGCAGCGGTTGGTGGGATCGTCATCGGCCTCGTCGTGGGGCGGGTATCCGCACAGGTTCTGGACCGTCTCGATTCGCCCGCGGTAGAGGTCGTCCTGTCGTTCGTGATCCCGTTCGCGGCGTATCTGCCGGCGGACTACTTCGGGCTTTCAGGGGTTCTCGCGGTGGTCACCGCCGGCTTGATCGTCGGCAGCCAGATGGGCAAGATTCTCAGCGCGAGCAGCCGCGTGCTGTGGCAGAGCACATGGAAGATGGTCGACTTCGTGCTCAACGGTTTCCTCTTTGTGCTCATAGGGTTCGAGCTGCCAACGGTCGTGGGCGATCTTGCCGGGCGCGAGATCGCGACGCTCGTCACGCACGTCGTGCTGATCTGCCTGGTTGTCGTAATGGCTCGCTTCGTGTGGGTCTACGGCGCGAGCCGACTGCCGAATTCACCGGCACGCCTCGTTGCGCGCACGAACTCCCGCCTCGCCGGCCGCCTTACCTTTCTCGTCGCGTGGTCAGGCCTGCGTGGTGCGGTCTCACTGGCCGCGGCCCTGGCGCTGCCGATCGGCTTTCCGGAGCGCGACCTGATCCTGCTTGTGACGTTCGGCGTGATCTTGTTCACGCTCGTCGGCCAGGGCCTGACGATGCCGATTGTCGTCCGTTGGGCCGGCTGGGACGGCATCGAGCTGGACGGCGATGAAGGGTCGATGGCGCGCGCCGCGGCGTATGCAGCGGGTCTGCGTGAGATCGCCGTCCAGCGCGAGAAGTGGCCCGATCGCACTCCGTTGATCGATCGGGTCGAGGCGGGGCTCGAGGATCGTATGGAACATCTCGCGGTCGACACCGACGACGCCGACCAGACTGCCGAGCGTCGACAGGAGCACATGGAGCACCAGCAGATCCTGCTCGCGGTCATCTCCGCCGAGCGCAACGCCGTCGTCAACATGCGTAATCGCGGGGAGATCAACGATGAGACATTGCGCGAAGTCGAACGCGAACTCGACCTCGAAGAGCTGCGAATGGAAGGCTAGGCCACATGTTTGAAGCAATCGACCAGTTCAGCGAAGGCTTCGCCGGCGACGTGATCACGTCTGGAGATCCACGCTATGACCAGACGCGCCGCGTGTGGAACGGAATGATCGATCGGCGACCCCTGGCCATCGTCCGGCCAACATCGTCCGACGGCGTTGTTGCCACATTCGGTTTCGTGCGCTCGGGCGAACCCGGCGACATTGATCGAGATCTGGCGCCGATGGATGCGCTTGGCGCTGCGCTCGAGACGCAGGGTCCCGAGTCGCAAGCCTTGAGGGCGTTGAGTTGAGCGATGCACGGTCCGACGAGGCACAGCCTGCGCTCGATCACTACCCGAACGGCAATGTTCGCTTCCGCGGTGCCAACCTCGACGGCCAGATGCACGGACCGTGGGAGTTCTTCCGCGCCGACGGTTCGCTGATGCGAGTTGGAACCTTCGACCACGGCCGCCAGGTTGGAATGTGGCGCACCTACGACCGTGGGGGCAACGTAGTGAAGGAAACCGTCTTCAAGTAGCTGCCTTGGGACTCATCTTGCCGACGTATCTCTCCGCTTCTGTGGCAAGAGCCACCCAATCCTGCTGCGCGTCTGATTTGACCGCCAACCACTCTCGTTGCAGTCGACCATCGCCAGGGTCGTAGCGCTCGCCGTGATCCGCTGCGACGAGCTCGTTGACGCGCTGCTCAGGCAGCTTGACCACGAGATGTTCCTCCTTGTGCAGGAACGCGAACATCTTGCCGCCGGTCTTGATCGAGGTTGAGCCGAACATGCGTCGGGCGCCCATGCCTTCGGCACTGCCGTAAGTCGACTGGCTGTTGGCGACCATCGTCTCGGCGAGCGCCTTGAACCGATCCTTGGCACTCATTTCGGAGGGCCGAGCTTTTTGTCCAGGTACTGCAGCAGCCGGTGCGCCGCGAGCTCGATTTCCTTGTGGCGGAATTCGGCCGCGCGATAGTGGCAGGCGATGATGCCCGAGCGGTGGATGCGCTTGAAGTCGCCCATGACGAAGGCGTAACGAGCCTTCGTCTCATCGTTCGCTCCTTGTGTCAGACCCAGGTGCCAGTCCGCATAGTCGGCCCAATCGTGTCGCTTCAGGAACGTGTTCTCGTCGTCAGCACGTGGCTGAGACTCGCCCCAGTCGCTCGCTTCGACGTAGCGCCCTTCATCGATAAGGCGTTTGGCATGCGCCGCGGCGTGTCTGTTTACGCGGTAGTCAGGCATCTCGTGTCAGGCTCAGGGCACATTCGCCGTTCGTCAACTGGAGGTAGTCGTGTCCAAGATCAAGCCGTGCCTGTGGTTCGATGGCCAGGCTGAGGAGGCCGCCAACTTCTACGTCACTCTGCTGCCCGACAGCAGGGTCAATAACGTTGCCCATTCTCCCGCAGAAACGCCGTCGGGTCCCGCCGGGATGGTTCTGACCGTCGACTTCACGCTCGCAGGCCAGGACTTCCAGGGACTCAATGGCGGCCCGGACTTCGAATTCAACGAAGCGATCTCGTTCGCCATCGATTGCCAGGACCAGATCGAGGTCGATGGGCTGTGGGACGCCCTGACCGCGAAGGGTGGCGAGCCGGGGCCGTGTGGCTGGCTCAAGGACCGCTGGGGCGTTTCGTGGCAGATAGTGCCGCGCCGCCTCGGAGAGCTGCTCGGCGATCCGGACGCCGACCGATCGCGCAAGGCCATGGAGGCAATGCTCAAGATGGGCAAGATCGAGATCGCTGAGCTGGAGGCCGCTGCCGACGCAGCCTAGCGAGGGGTCGTCTGACGCTAACCGCGTCAGGGACGATCTTGCTTCCGGGAAATACCGGCTGACGACACTAGGCGGATGGCGCCTCCGAGTGGGTGATGTAGCCGAACTGGCCCCACAACAGGATCACCAGGATCGCAGAGCCGACAAAGCCGAACCAGAAGGGCGCAGTTATACCGAACGATGAGGCGAGCACGCCGCCGATCGGAGCGCCAATCGCCAGTCCGCCGACGATCGCCAGTCGGTAGACGCCGCCAACGCGCCCCATCAGCTCGTTCGGCACGGCGCGTTGGCGGACAGTGGCCGCCGTCGTGCCCCAGATGAACGCGTGGGCGCCGAAAACGACGAACACCCCAAAGGCGAACACCGGCGACGTGGTCAGTGCCAGAGCCAGATGCGTGCACGTCTCGATCACAAGCCCGACGCGCATGATGTCGCCAAGGGCAAAGCGTCGTTCGAGCGAGCCGTACAGGCTGATGCCGATGATGCCCCCTACGGCGCTCGCGGTCGTCAGCAAGCCGAAGCCGAGCGCGTCCATATGAAGCTGCTCGCCGGCGTACAGGACGAGCACGGACCAAGCCGCGCCGTAGGTCACGTTGAAGGCAAAAATCGTCAGTGCCAGCGTGCGCATGGGTGGGTGGCCGATCAGCCAGCGCACGCCCTCAGCAAGGTCGCGTCGGAAACTCGCGACCTCCCCCTTGCTGCGTTGAATGACAGCAGACGAGCTCAAGGTGACGCGGGTGATGAGCACGGCTCCGAGCGCGAACGCAGCGGCGTTGACGGCGAACGGAAGTGCCATGCCGACGGCGAAGAGGAAAGCACCGATGGGCGGCCCGACGAGCTGGTTGAGCAGGACGAATCCGCCCTGCATGCGCGAGTTTGCAATGCCCAGGTCCTCACGCGCGACAACACCCGGCAGGATTGCGCTGCTCGCGGCATCGGCGAAGTTCTCGGCGGTGCCGAGCACGAACAGGGTCACCAGCACGAGCAGGATGCTGACCGTGCCGCTGGCAATGGTGAAGACCAGGAACGCCAGGATGAGAGCGCGCAACACGTTCGCGATCGCGACCATCCGGCGGCGCTCGACGCGGTCGGCGATGACGCCCGTGAAGACGCTGAAGAACAGCGTCGGCAGGTACTCCATCAGCAGCGCCAGCGAGACGAGGAACGGATCCCTGGTGAGCGACGCGATGAGCAGCGGGCCGGCGGACACGACCACGCCATCGCCAGCGTTGTTGACGATCGTCGATGACAGTAGCCAGCGAAAGCTGCGTCCGAAACGCGGCGGAATAGCGACGTCGATCAGACGCCGATAGGGAGACGGCACGGCCGGGAGGTTAGCGCCTGCTGTCGCCAAGAGTTCGGTGTCGGTTGCCGACAGTACGGCTAGGCTTGCGGCCGTAGGTTCGGCAACATCTAGGCGGTGCTTGAACTCAATCCCAGCGGGGGGATGTGATTCCCAGTCCGATCGCTACAGGTTCCGCGCGCGGCCGTTCGGCCGCGCTGCTTGGCGTTGCAGCGTTGTTATTTGTAGTCGCACTCCCGTCCGCGGTTCTGGCTGGAAACGGTATGCCTGCCTCTGATCAGGACGGTGCGCCAGGAGAAACCCTGACGCTCTACGCCGGCAACTCGCCCAGCTTCGTCCAGCCTCCGGCGGCGCCCGCGCAGGTCGACCGCGCCGCAGCTCTTGGACAGAAGCTCACGGCGACCTCGACGATCTCCGTGACCTACCACGGCTTCAGCGCCCAGGCCAAGCTGGCATTCCAGGCCGCTGTGGACGTGTGGCAATCGATCATCGTCTCGAGCCAGGTCATTCACGTGGATGCGCACTGGACGGACCTGGGCGCGTCTACCGGCATTCTGGGTCAGGCTGGGTCCACTGCCGAGTACAACGGTGGCGATGGCTTTTGGTATGCGGCCGCCTTGGCCGAGGCGCGCTGTTCGTGTGAGGTGAACTCCGGAGCGGAGATCGAGGCCGACTTCAACAGCGCCTTCAGCCACTGGTACTTGGGCACCCACGGCAACGTTCCATCCAGTCAGTACGACTTCGAAACTGTCGTTCTGCATGAGCTGGGCCACGGCCTTGGCTTCTACAGCAGCTTCAACGTCGATAGGAGCTCCGGAGACCTTGGGCGAGACGCGGCACACGAGCTCCGCTTCGATGCTAACGAGTGGGATGCGGCGACCGGCGGCAATCTGATGACCAGCTATGCCAACAACTCATCCGCGCTCGAATCTCAGCTGACGGACGGCAGCGTCTTCCTGGGCGGAACGCACGTCGAGACCGTCCTCGGCAAACGGGCCAAGCTATATGCGCCTAATCCATGGCAAGAAGGGTCGAGCAACTCGCATCTCGACGAGAGCAAGTACGCACCCTTCACCGTCAACGCCTTGATGACTCCGATCCTCTATAACGGCGAGTCAATCCACGATCCGGGGCCTGCGACGAAGGCGATCTTTCAGGACATCGGCTGGGCGATCGCGGGCGCGAGTACAGATACGACGCCACCGTCTCTTGGCACGCCGAAGGTCAACCTCGTGGCGCCGCAGGTCATGCACGCCAGCGTGTCTGTGCGCGTGTCGTGGCCGGATGCCAGCGACCCGTCGGGCATCGCCTCATACGAGCTCCAGTGGCAGCAAGGTGCCGGCCCCTGGACGGGTGTCCCGCTCGCCGCACCAACTTCAACTTCGGCCCAGGTCGCCGCCACGCGTGGATCGAACGGCACATTCCGCGTGCGCGCCACGGACGGCGCGAGCAACACAGGCTCGTGGTCAACGACGCCGACGGCGAGCGTGTCGACGGTCCAGGAGACGTCAGGCACCGTCGCTTACTCCGGCACGTGGGCGCACTCCAGACTTAGCGGATCCACTGGTCGCTTCGTCCAACGGTCGTCATCCACGAACGCAACTGCCACGTTCTCGTTCAATGGCACCAGCGTTGCCCTGGTCACATCCAAGGCCGCGGCGCGCGGTGTCGCGCAGATAACACTCGATGGCACGGATGTCGGAACCGTCGACTTGTACGCCACCTCGAAGAAGACGCGGAAGGTGGCATGGGCGTCCGACGCTGCGCTGGCGCCCGGATCTCACACCCTCGTCATCCGCGTCACCGGTACCAAGAACTCGAGCTCCATCGACGCGCGCATCGATATCGACGCGTTCCTGGTCTGGCCCTAGCCCGACACAACCGTCCGCGTCGCTAGCATCGCGGCGTGGAGGAAAAGCGCAATCGGTTCTGGGACACCTTCTGGGTCGTCGTCCCGCTTGTCCTGGGTGGTGTGATCGGCTGGTCCCTCGCCGGGCAGATCCTGACATCTGGGACGGGCTGCAACGTCACGACTGGGGCATCGCTATCGTCGGCGAACTTCGTTCTGGG
>JBBQEC010000015.1:0-21524 GCA_038320305.1 Candidatus Limnocylindrales bacterium
GCAGCCAGCGCCCCTCCATGAGGTGGGCGAGCGCGGGTCGCCGCTCCGACCCGACCACGACCTCCACGCCGAGATCCGCGGCCGCGGCCATGAAGTCGTGGGTCCGGTACGTCCGGTCGGGGATGAGGAGGAGGATGCGAGCCATGGTTGGAGGGAAGTATCCGCCACTGAGGTGGGGCTGCGGCCCAGCGTACGATGCGCGGAGGATGTCGGACCTCCAGCTCACCTTCACGGCGGCTGCCGTCGCCAAGATCACGGCCGCGGCCCGTAGCGCCGGCCATCCCGTCGCCTGCCTCCGGGTAGCGATCGCCGGGCGCAGCGGCGGTCGCTTCCGCTACGACCTGAGCCTGGTCGATCCCATCTCAGCCCCGCCGACCGACATCGCCGTCGTCAGCGGCGACGCGACCGTCTTTGTCGATCTCGCCAGCGCCGAGCGGATGCGCGGCGCGACGATCGATCTCGACACGTCGGCCGTGGGCGGCGCGATCCGCATCGACAACCCGAACGAGGGCTGGTCCGACCCGCTCGCCCTCCGCGTCCAGCACGTCCTCGACACGGCGGTGAACCCCGGCATCGCCGGCCACGGCGGCTTCATCGACCTGCTCGAGGTCCGCGAGGGGACCGCCTACATCGCGATGGGTGGCGGCTGCCGGGGCTGCGCCCAGGTCGACGTGACGTTGCGCCAGGGTGTGGAGGTCGCGATCAAGACGGCGGTCCCCGAGATCGTCGCCATCGTCGACTCGACCGACCACGCGGCTGGCACGAACCCCTACTACGCGCCCTCGAAGAAGTAGCCGCGCACCGCGGACGACGTTCGTCATGCGATAGGCTCCAAGCGGCCAACGTCCGTGAGGTGTTGGGGCTAAAGGACGGGCAAGGGTCGGCGTCCTCGCGCGGCGTAGACTCCTTGGACAGCACGCCGACCACACCGTTCGGCGGACACACGAGGATGGAGAAGGTCATGGCGACACTCACATATGCGCTCCCCGTGCTGCCCGGAAAGGCCCGAGCGATGCGCCGCTTTCAATCGGCAATTGAGCCGCTGCGCGACGCCTACGATGGAGCCGGACCTCCTCTGTAGCGATGTCAATCGAAGGACCAGCCGCGCGATCCGGCTCCAGCGAGATCGGCGAGATGCACAGGGCAGTCATCCTGACGCTGGTGCTGACCGGCAGACGTCGAGCCGAAGTGATCGGCTTGAAGGCCGGCGATCTAACCATCGAGGGCGAAACCTGTTTCTACTCGTACCGCGGTAAGGGCGGCAAGACCGGGCGGCGAGAACTGCCGCGACCCGCCTACGAAGCAATCTGCGCCACGCTCTCCGACGCTTGCAAGACGCTGCCGTCGATGGCCCGCGATGAGTCGCTCTGGCAGGCCGGGGCAAGTCCCGCCGGATTGAGCAGCGGGACGTTCTACGCCCGCTTCCGCAGCTACCTCGAGGCCGCCGGGCTGGCACCCACCGGCGTACACGTGTTGCGCCACACGGCAGCGAAGTTGCGGCGCGACGCCGGCGAGTCGATCGAGGCGGTCTCCGCATTCCTCGACCACAGCTCCCTGGCTGTGACCACGGTTTACCTGCGCAGGCTTGAGGGCCTCGAGGACCGAGCCTGGACGGAAGTCGCAGCCGCGATTGGCGCGTAGGGACGACCGCGGCGAATTCCATACCACGAGTACGTCCGGAGCCATGACCAACGCGACATGCCCGACCGAGCACTGGGTGACACAAACCGGTGAATGCCCGGACAACTACCGTGGCGGGCGGCGACGGTGGCTGGAGAGCAAGTGCTCCAGTTGCCGCGATGGCTTCACGAGGCCGCGGAGGCTGGTCTTGCCCCGCCCGACGGCTTGATTGAATGACGAGACACTGGAGAATCGATCGCGTCTCCCTCCATCGGCGTGCTCGGCCCAGAACGCGTTGAAGCCCGACGTTAGGTTGCGCCATGAAACGGCGGGCTGGTCGCGCGTCCGCTCCGCGACGTAGGAGACAGCGGCCATCGTTCGAGTATCGGTCGCCCTCGGGGGTTTCCGAAGGGCGAGAAGTTGAGCCGCGCTGTATGCGCGGGCGACCTCCGCGGCAGACACGGCTGGATCGACCGCAAGGGTAATGGTCGCCTGCATTCGGCCCGTTGGCGCAACGTGGAACATGGTCGTGGCCTCGACCGGCCTGACGAAGGGAACGCTGCCCTCGAGGATGAACGCGGCGGCCTCGCTGGACCGCCAGCGGTAAGCGCCTGCCAGAGCGTCGGCGCGGCTCAGCAATTCGTCGAGCGGCGACTCGTTCCCGACCGCGGCGCCCAACTGGGGCCGGCCTTCGGACTGGTAGACGAGAACTCGACGACGCAACGGCACGTCGATTACGTTGACGCTTCTCGTGATGCTGCGGTCTTCAATCGCGTATTCGACCCAGCCCCGATCTTCCATCTGACACGAGGCGCAATCAAGAAGCTCAGTGCGGACGATCCGGGACGTATGCCCAAGAAGGGCGACGCCGCGCAGCCGTAGCACGTCCGCCGGCACCAGACATGCCGCCGGGGATTGCAGGAGGTCCACAACGTCTGTGAACGCGATCGTGCGTCCGCCGAGATACCGGTCCCGGTAGTCAACGACGAGTCGGTCCGCCGCAGCCTCGTCTGCAACCAGTTGCGATAGAGCCCGCGCTCGAGCGGTCACCGAGGCACCCCCGGCAGTGACGGGAGGGAGCTGAACAGGCCGCGGTGGAGTGGGCGGCCGACGTCCTTTGGACAGCTGCCGGGCGTGCATGACCAGTGCGCCTAGTTCGCGGGATTGGCCGGTGGCCTCAGCGTCGGAGACCAGCCCCGCGAACTTGAGGTAGTTCCAATGCCTGTCGTCGAGCGGACGCCCGAGCCTCTTTTCGACGTCCGCCCGCAGCTCTTTCTCGGCCATCATCTGTCTCAGATATGGGTCGCTAAGTGTGACAAAGATACTCCCTCTGCGCCCCGTCACGGACCATCACGACGCAGAGCGGCAGCCAGCAGTCGACGGGCACAGTGAGGTAGCTCATGGCCGATCGACTCACTTACAGACCGGCTGAGGTTCGAGAGCTGATCGGGATCGGGCGGACGAAGCTACGTGAGCTGCTGTCGACTGGCGAGATCGAGTCGTTCTCGGTCGGGCGTGCGCGACTCGTCAGTCGGGCCGCGATCGAACGCTGGGTTAACCATGGTGAGCGGGCCGCTATGCAAGCACAACCCGTTGATCTGGGAGACGGTGAGGAACATCCCGCTGCCAGCGTCTCAAGTCGGCGGAAACGACATGCGCCGGCCACGACGCGATGACCGTGCTTCACTATGAACTCCGCGACGCGACAGGCGTGCTCGTGGCGCTTCATGAGCGTCACGAGCGCGAGGACGGCATCAAGAGCTTCGTATGGCGCCAGCCGGACGGCTCGCCTGGCCTCGCAGGTACGCCGGTCGCTGCTCTGCCGCTCTACGGCATCGAACGGCTGACCGCCTCGACGACAGTGCTTCTGGTCGAGGGCGAGAAGGCTACCGACGCGCTGCTCGGGATTGGCGTCCAAGCCGTGGGCACAGTTACCGGGGCCAGCGCGACCCCGAGCGCCACCCCGCTGGCCGAGCTCGGCGGGCGGCGCGTGGTTCTCTGGGCGGACAACGACGAGGTGGGCCGATCGCACATGCAACGGATCGGCGCGGGCATCACCGGAATCGCTGCCGACGTGCGTTGGATCGACTGGCCCGACGCCCCGGCGCACGGCGATGCGGCGGACTTCCTCGGGGACAGTGGGACCAGGTCGGCCGTACAGGCACTGGTCAACGTTGCCCGCCCGCTGTCGCCTGTGGTCGGCCCCGGACCTGAACCTGCCCCGTCCGAGGCCTGGGAGCAACCGCTGTCGCTCGACGGGAGTGCCGACCTGCCGGTGTTCCCGGTAGCCGCACTACCTGAGTGGCTGCGGTCCTTCGTCGTAGCAGAGGCCGACGCCACACAGACCCCGGTCGACATGGCCGCGATGTTCGTCCTCGGCGCGCTCGCGACGGTGGTGGCCGGACACGTACAAGTCGAGCCTGTTTCCGGCTGGTGCGAGGGGCTGAACCTGTTCATCGTGGTAGCGATGGAGCCAGGCTCGCGCAAGAGCGCGGTGCACCGGGACGTCCTCAACCCCATCGTCGCCTACGAGCAGTTGCTCGTCGAGCAGGCTCAGCCCGACATCGCGCAGCGGGCGACAATCCGCCGCATCGCCGAGGCCTCGCTCGCCAAGACCGAAAAGGCCGCGGCGGCGGCCAAGGATCCGAGTCAACGCCTCGCCCTTGAAGAGCAGGCACGCACCTACGCGTCTGCCCTCGATCGTCTCGACGTCCCCGCTGCACCGCGGCTGTTCACGGCCGATGTCACCCCGGAGAAGCTCGCGGCACTGCTCCACGAGAACCAGGGCCGGATGGCTGTGTTGTCGGCAGAAGGTGGGGTCTTCGAGATCATGGCTGGTCGCTATTCCGCCGGAATGCCCAACATCGACGTCTACCTTGCCGGCCATGCCGGCGACCCAATCCGGGTCGATCGACGTGGTCGTCCAACCGAGTTCATCAACCGACCAGCGCTGACGATCGGCTTGGCCGTCCAGCCCTACGTTCTGGCCAAGGCCGCGCGAGTAGGCGACTTCGCAGGTCGCGGCCTGCTCGACAGATTCCTGTTCGCGATCCCAAACGGCACGGTCGGATACCGCCGCACCGACAACGAGCCGATTCCAGACGCGATTCGCCAGCTCTACGACACGACCCTGCGTGCGCTTGCCGCGTCGTTCGAGCGGTTCACCGAGCCTGTCACGCTCCATCTCGACGCCGAAGCTTCGTCCCTGTTCTCGGCCTGGAGGGCGAAGATCGAGCCGCGCCGACGCGGCGACGCAGACCTCGGCCACGTCCAGGGCTGGTCCTCGAAGCTCGACGGGGCCGTCGTTCGCATCGCCGGCCTGCTGCACCTCGCGGAGACGCTCATGTCGGGCTGGGACGTCCCGATCAGCGCCGCGACGATGTCAGCCGCCCTTGAGATCGGGCACTACCTCGTCGCCCATGCGCTGGCAGCCTTCGGCTACATGGGCGCCGACCCTCGGCTTGAAGCGGCGCGGCGAATCGGGCAGTGGATCGTGGCGGGCCAGCACGCCACGTTCACGAAGCGCGAGGCGTTCCGTGCCCTCCGGGGGCAGGCAATGTTTCCGACCGTCGAGCGGCTCATCGCCGGGCTTGACGCCCTCGAGGATCACGGGTGGGTGCGCCAGCTCGCGACGGAGCGGCGCCCCGGCCGACCCCAGAACCGATATGAGGCGAATCCCGCGATCTTCGTCGAAGCATGGACAAAACGGCCAGAACTCGGCGGCAGTACCCGACAGGATGACGTTCTGTCCATTCTGTCCGTGGATTCCGACGGACGCCATGCCGCCACAGTTGAGCCTGACAGCATCATCGGCGAGCCCGAGGTGTCGACACCCTGGCCGCTCGCCCCTGGCGAACCGGCGGAGCTGGACGACTGGCTCGCCGCCCCGCCCCAGGAACCTGACGGCGCTGGGTCGGACGAGTGGGGGACCATCGGATGACCCCGGCTGAGGTCATCGTGGCGCTCCGTCGTCGGGGCATCCTCCTCACCCCCGCCGCTGACGGCCGGCTGCGCTACCGCCCGCGAGAGGCGCTCACCGCCACTGAGCGCGCACAGCTAGCCCGCCATCGCGACGCGATTGCCGCGTTGTTCAACGCCGATCCGATCGGCTGGCGGGCTGCGGTCATGGCCACCCAGGTGCCAGAGACTGGCGCCATCCCGCTCCTCCTGGCACGGCCGGGCGTCGCATTCCCGCTTGGATCCTGTTGTTCGTGCGCCGATCCGCGGCCCTCCGACGGGTATCGCTGCGCCCCATGCGTAGCGGCCACCATCGACGCAGTCGCAGCCACCCAGGCTGTCGCCGTGTCGGCCTAAAGGCGTCCACGTGACGGCCTCATCCCTGCCCCGCCCCGGCGATGGGCGCGATGGCGGCATGAGCGATCAAGCCAGCCTCGCCGTTTCCGATGTGACGCGGGGCCCGACCTGCGCCCAACCGGGGGACCAGTCCTCAGACGTGGTGGACGAGCCCACGCTGCTCCGACTCGCGCTCTGGCTGGCCGACGTCAGCGCCGAGGCGGCCACGCCGGTTGCGGCTGAATCCAATGCGCCGAGACACGCCGTACCGTCCGAACGCTTTCGGGAAGTTCGCCAATGAACCTTGCATTCGACGCACCGCGGAGCGTCCATGTGCCCGTGGCGCCGTTTCTGATCTACGTCCGCCGCTCATACAAGGAGGCGACCGCGGCGGACGTTTCCGACGAGCTTCAGGAGGCCGCGTGCCGGGCACTGTTGCCCGCCGGCGCAGTGGTGCGCGTGATCAGCGATTCGGGCGGTCACCACTCGGGCTACACCGCGCAGCGCGATGGTTACCAGGCGCTGTTGGCGGCGCTGGCCGCGGGCGGGGCGGCGGGTATCGCCGTCTACGACCTGTCGCGCCTAGCGCGCAACGCGCGGCTGATGCTCGACCTGCAGCACGAGCTCGAGCGCCAGAAGGTGCCGCTGCTGGTAGCCAACCTCCCAGGGGCCAATTTCGACGGCGCTACGGGACGGTACATGTTCGGGCAGCTTTGCCTGGCCGCTCAGCTGCAGCGCGATCTCGACTCCGAACGGATGACGAAGATGCAGCGCTCGCTCTTCGAGGCCGGACGACACCGCGGTCACGATCCGCTCGGCTTCCGCAGCCAGCGCGACGCCGCGGGGCATCTGGTGCATCCGCGCCAGCTCGAAGTAGTGCCCGAGGAGGCGGCCATCGTCCGCCGGGTGTGGGCCGAGGTGCGCGGCCACTCCTACACCAACGTCGCCGAGCGGCTGAACCGCGACGGCGTGCCCCACCGCGGGCCCTGGACGCGCGACGCCGTCAAGGACATCATCCGCCGCGAGCGGGTGTACCTCGGCTACGTGGTCGAAAAGCGCAGTCGCGACGAGCGGCCCGGTCAGCACGAGCCAATCCTGACCGAGGCTGAGGTGCGCGCCACGCTCGCGGCCATCAACGCGCGCACCTACGCCGGCAACAAGCCCAAGCCCTATCGCACCTACGTGCTGCGGGGATTAGTGACCTGCACATGCGGGACCCGGATGCGCGGCGAAGCGCACGTCCAGCGCGGCGGCGAGATCCGCTACTACCGCTGTCACAACCAGGCATGCCAGTCGCGGCGCCTGCCCGCGGCGAGGGTCGAGCAGGAAGTGCTCGCGGCGATCGGCGAGGCCGTCCTGCCGTCCACGGTGATTGACGCGGCGAGGGCGGAACTACGCCGCCGATTGGCCATCCCGGCGGTGGCCACATCCGGCCGGCAGCGTGCCCGCCTGCAGACGCGCCTGGAGCAGCTCAAGAAGCAGCACGCCTGGGGCGATCTCTCGGACAAGGACTACCAAAGCGAGCGGGACGCGGTGCGAGTCGCTCTGCAGGATCTGCCCGATGATGACCGGATCCGCTCCTTTGACGCCTACCGCACCCACCTGCTGGCGCTGCCTGATGCCATCGCTGCGGCGTCGGAGGCTCGCAAGGAGGAGCTCTGCCGGATGGTCGTTGAGCAGGTGGTTGTCAGCGATCGGGGCATCGCCTTGATCGAGTGGACGGCCCCGATGCGGCCCTTCCTGGAAAAGCGGCGGGAGTGCCCCCAAGGGGATTCGAACCCCTGATCTCCACCTTGAAAGGGTGGCGTCCTAGGCCTCTAGACGATGGGGGCAGGGCTCTCCGAGTTTACAAGCAGCGTCAGGCGATGCCGCCGGCGAGGATGCCCAGCACGATGGCCATGGCCAGTGAGCCGGCGGCCGCGAGGACCAAGAGACCGCCGACAAACGCGATCGTCAGCGCGCGACCCAATCGGCCGTCCTCGCCGGTGCGGGCCGCGGATCCGGCAAAGCGGAAGCCAAGAATGCCGAGAACGATTCCGAGCACGGCCAGCGACGACACGAGCAACGGCAGCTTGCTCGGCGCGTTGTCGAGAAACAGCGCGTATGCCGCCACGATCCCGGCGCCAATAGCCAGTACCCAGAGGACGATGCTCATGGGTGTCAGCTTGCGTGGGCCTGAACGTTGCATGTCGTCGCGAATTGTCGTCTGCTGAGAGCGTCGTGGGAAATCGGTGCGACGGTGCGAAAATCCCGGATCAGATGCTTGCTGTGATTCGTTCCATGCCGACCGGTGTGAAGCTCGTGCTGGGCTTTGGGTTCCTGCTGCTGGCAGGCGTTGGCCTGACTCTGCCGCTGGTCATCAGCCAGGCGGTCGAAGCTCCGGTTTCACCCCTCGGGATCCTGTGGATGCTCCTGCTCGCATATCTGATCTTCACGCTGACGCTCATCCTGCAACGCAAGCAGGCGGCGTGGATGCTGTCGATCGGTCTCGCGTCCCTCTCAGTGCCGATCGCGATCATCCTTTATTTCTGGGCCGGCCTGCCTGGGGCAATCTTTGGGATAGGCCTGAGTGGATTGCTGTTCACGTCGTTGCGCGGCGGCCAGGTCAAAGCGTGGTTCAGCGAGCAATGACCTGATCTCAACGAATTTGCAGTCCGGCACGGAAACGGCCGCTGCCGTACGCTTTCGCCCGACGCCAGCGCGCACAGCGCGCCAATGCGCCAACAGGAGAACTCCCATCAGTGGCTAAACGTTCACGTCGTCCGGTCACGCCACGACCGACCACGACGCCTCCTTCGAGCACCACGCCTGAGACGCCACCGCCGCCGCCAGACGACAGCGCTCGCGCCGGTTCGAGCATGCCGCCGACGTCCAGCGAGTCGAGCCCCTCCAGCACGTCACCCGGATCAACGGCTTCTGCCGCGGTGCCCGTTTCGCGAGCGCGCAGCAACCGGACGAAATCGAGCAACCGGCCGCGACGCGCGGTCGCGGCCCAGCCGAGCTTCTTCGAGCGCTATCGGACGCCGATCATCGCCGGCGTCGGAATCATCGGTGTGCTCATCCTTGGCTTCCTGTTTCTGAACGGCAGCAAAGGACCGCAGGGAACATTCGTCGCGTCGGGCCCCAAGTACACGTGCGACTCGCTCCTAACACCGGCGCCAAACGGCACTATCCCGCCAGCCCAGCCGGCCTTTGTGCCCACGCCGACGCCCCTGACTCCGACGTCCGTTCCACCCACTGCGGCTCCGTCCGGGTCGGACGAGGCTGGCGGTTCGCCTGCTGCCTCTGCAGCCCCGTCGACGGAGACATCACCTGCGGCGACGCCAAGTCCGACTCCGGCCGGATCAGCCACAGCGGAGCCGACGCCGGTTCCCGAGCCAACCGTGCCGCTCGGATTCGGGACGGAGATCCTGGGTCGCAACCACATCGTCAATAAGAACCAGACCATCAATTACGGCTTCTGCCCGCCAACCTCGGGCGATCACTACAACATCCAGGGCGTCGGCCCAATGAAAGCCGCCGTCTTTCCGAGGGATGCGCCGCAGCCGCCCGGAGGCTGGGTCCACAACCTTGAGCATGGCTGGGTCGTAGTGACGTACCGCTGCACCGGACCGAACGACTGCCCGTCAGACGCGGAGATGGCGCAGATGCAGGCGTTCTTCGACCAGGCTCCCACTCCTGACTCGAGTCAAGCCTGCGCCATCGACAAGGAGGTCCTCGTGGCTCGCTTCGACAGCATGACCACGCGGTTTGCGTATCTAGCCTGGGGTCGCGCGCTGCTCACCGACGAATTCGATACGAACAACGCTCTGGCATTCGCCAATCAATGGATGGATCATGGGACTGAACCCGAGAAGACCACCTGTTGAGGCGCGCCACAAGTGACCGTTAACCGGAAGCTCACCACAGCGGCGATCGCGCGCGTCACTGCGCGCGTAGCGGAGCTCACTATCGGGTCATGACGACCCAATCGGCGGCAGTGCTGGACGCTCCGCCGGTCGGAACGACAATGCGCGCGCTGGTCAAGGAATCGGCCGGACCGGGCGCGGCAATCCGCGAGGTCCCAGTCCCTGAGCCAGGCCCGGGCGAGCTGCTCGTCCGTGTCCATGCCGCGAGTGTGTGCGGCACGGACATCCACATCGAGACCTGGGATCCATGGGCGCAGCAGAACTTCGGGCCTCCGCCCATGACCTTCGGCCATGAGATGGCCGGTGTCGTCGTCTCGCGTGGCCCCGGCGCGACGCGCATCCAGGTTGGCGACATGGTCGCCGCGGAGACGCACATCGTCGACTGGACGTGCTACCAGTGCCGCACAAACCGCGCCTTCGTGTGCCAGCACATGCGCATCCTGGGCGTGCACGTGCCAGGAGCCTTCGCCGAGTACGTCATCCTGCCGGAACAGAACGCGTGGGTTTTCGAGGGCTACTCGTTCGAGATTGCCGCGCTCCAGGAGCCGCTGGGCAATGCCGTTTTCAGCGCGTTCGTCGAAGAAGTGGCAGGTCAGACGGCCGTCGTCACCGGCTGTGGCCCGATCGGCCTGATGAGCATCGCCGTGCTCAAGAAGGCCGGTGCCCGTGCCGTTTACGCCACTGACATCAACCCGGAGCGGCTGGCGATGGCGACGCGGATGGGCGCCGACCTCGCGCTCGACGCCCGGGACGACGTGGCGGCCCGCTTGCGCGCCGAGACTGACGGCAACGGTGTCGACATCGTGCTCGAGATGTCCGGCTCATCGGCTGCCCTGCACCAGGGTCTGGCGGCCGTGACAAACGGCGGTCGGGTCTCGTTGCTCGGGACCCATACCGTGCCGGCGACGATCGACCTTTCCAAGGAAGTCATCTTCAAAGGACTGCGCATTTACGGCATCACCGGCCGGCAGCTGTGGGACACGTGGTATCGGACGACTGCGCTTATCGAGGAGGGTCTCGATCTGTCGCCGATCATCACTCATCGCATGCCGCTGGCCGACTAT
Organism: Candidatus Limnocylindrales bacterium; assembly: GCA_038320305.1. Classification (GTDB taxonomy): domain Bacteria; phylum Chloroflexota; class Limnocylindria; order Limnocylindrales; family CSP1-4; genus JALYGJ01. The sequence goes on from JBBQEC010000015.1 coordinate 10,886, forward strand.
CGCCAGGCGTTCGACCTCGTCGCCGCGGGCCACGCGGGCAAAGTTGTGCTCCTGCCCCAGGAGGGTTAGTTGTGAAGACAATGCGCGTCGATCCGCTCTGCTACCTGGGCGAGGAGCTCCAGGAGCTGCGCGACAAGAACCTCTATCGACCGCTACGCGAGATGAGCGCGCCCCAGGCCGTTCACACGGTCGTTGACGGTCGGCCCGTGATCAGTCTCTCGTCGAACAACTACCTGGGCCTGACCACCCATCCGCATCTGGTGGAGGCGGCTGACAAGGCGGTCCGTGAGCTGGGAGTCGGTACCGGCGCCGTGCGCACGATCGCGGGTGACACCTCGCTGTTGGAGGAGTTGGAGCGCAGGCTGGCCGATTTCAAGCACGTAGAAGCCGTCCTGACCCTGCAGTCCGGCCTGGCCGCGAACAGCGGCGTCATCCCCGCGATCACCACTGACTTGGACCTCATCGTCAGCGACGAGCTCAACCACGCCTCGATCATCGACGGCGTGCGGCTCTCGAAGGCAGCGCGGGCCGTCTTTCCGCATCGCGACGTTGATGGGCTCGAGAAAGTGCTGCGCGAGGCGCGCACGACCGGCGGCCCCAACGGGCGATATCGCTCGATCCTGGTCATCACGGACGGAGTCTTCTCGATGGACGGTGACATCGCGCCGTTGCCCGGAATCTGCGACGTGGCGGATCGCTACGAGGCGGCGGTCATGGTCGACGACGCCCATGCATCGGGCGTGCTTGGCACGAACGGCCGCGGCACGATCGACCACTTCGATCTCCACGGCCGCGTCGACATTCAGGTCGGAACGCTCTCCAAGGCGATCGGCGTGATGGGCGGGTACATCGCGGGAACTCAGAACCTCAAGGACTTCCTCGTTCAGCGTTGCCGGACCTTGCTCTTCTCGACATCCCAGCCACCGGCCGTGGCGGCCGCGTGCATAGCCGCGATCGACATCCTCGAGAACGAGCCCGAACGAATCCAGCGCCTGTGGGACAACACCGCGTTCTTCAAGAAGGGCCTCAAGGACCTGGGTTTTGACACGGGCGTGAGCGAGACGCCTATCACGCCGGTCATGGCGGGTGACGAGTCAAAGGCACAGCAGCTTGCCGCGCGCCTGTTCGACGAAGGCGTCTTTGCCACGTCCGTCGTCTTTCCCACGGTCGCGCTGGGCAAGGCGCGCGTGCGCACGATCGTGACGAGCGAGCACTCGCGCGACGATCTCCAGACCTGTCTCAACGCGTTCGAGAAGGTGGGCCGCGAGCTCCGTCTGATCTGAGCGGCTGCCGCACCGCAATGTGCTAACGTCGGCACATGCGAGTGCACATAGAAATGGAGAAGCAGCTCGTCGACAAGATCGACGAGGCAGCCGGCACGCGCGGCCGCAGCGAGTTCGTCCGCCTGGCGGTCATTGCCGCACTTGAGGGCCGGAATCGTCTAGCCCTGATCAGGTCGACCAGAGGCTCCATATCATCCGTCGGCCACGATTGGGACGAAGATCCAGCGCGGTGGGTTCGCTCGCAGCGTCGCGGTGACGACCGTCGCATAGGGTGACCACGCTGCTCGACTCCACCGTTCTCATAGACCATCTCAGGGGTCGTCCGGCGTCAGAGCGCATCGAACGTCTGATTCGATTCGGCGAATTGGTAGTTACGAGCGCGGTCAACGTCGAGGAGATCGTGCGTGGGCTGCGGCCCGACGAGGAAGCCGCCGCCGACGATCTGTTCCGCGCGCTGGTAATCCTCCCGATCGGGCTCGAAGAGGGTCGCCAGGCGGGCACGTGGCGCCGCGAGTACGCCGCGCAGGGCCTCACGCTCAGCCAGGCCGACTGCCTGATCGCTGCGGCCGCGAAGGCCGCCGGAGCGCGACTCGCCACTGGTAACCCAGCCGCTTTCCCGATGACGGACGTCGCGGTCGAAGTCTGGCCGGTTGGCCACTGATGGCGCAGCGTTGGGTGTGCTTCGACGTTGGCGAGACGCTCATCGATGAGACCCGCGTCTGGAGCACCTGGGCCGACCTGCTCGGCGTGACGCGATTCACGTTCATGGCTGCGCTGGGCGCGGTCATCTCGGACGGAGAGGACCATCGGGATGTCTTCCGCAGGGTCGGCCGACCACAGTGGCAGTCCTTGATCCCCGATTTCGAACGCGAGTACGGCGGCTTCCAGCAGTCCGACCTCTACCCGGACGCAGTCCCATGTCTCGAGGCGCTCGATGGCGTGGGCTACAAGATCGCGATCTTCGCCAATCAACCGTCGCAGCGGACTGCGGAGCTGCGCGCGCGGGGCATCGCTCCGGACCTGATGGCGATGAGCGACGAATGGGGCGTCCACAAGCCGATGGCCGAGTTCTACGAGCGCGCGCTGACCGAGATGGACGCCGAGGCATCGAATGTCGCGTACGTCGGCGATCGCCTGGACTTTGACGTCCGACCTTCCGCCGCTGCCGGATTGCGACCGGTGTACATCCGCCGCGGACCATGGGGCGTGATCGGCGGCGGTGAGATTCCCCAGAACGCGTTGGTCATCGACTCGCTGACGGAGCTGGTCGAGCGCATCGGAGAGTGGTGGCCGTGAAGCTGACCGTCGTTGGCTGCGCGCCGTCCTACACCGTCCGGCCGGGCCGTTCGTCGAGCTCATACATGGTGGAACACGGCGCGACACGAATCGTCCTTGACCTGGGCGCCGGCTCGTTCTCGGAAACCTGGCGCTACGCGTCATTCGGCGACATTGCCGCGGTATTCATCAGCCACATGCACGCCGACCACAACGTCGACCTGATCCCGCTGCGGCATTGGGTCAAGTACGCCAACCGCGGCTACGGCCCGGCTCTGTTCAGCCCGGCCGAGCTTCGCGCGCGTTTCGGGGAGTTCCAGGGAGACGCCGACTTTCTATCCGACCTGGACGGCGAGCCACTTGCGCCACGGTCGTTTGCGGTCGGCGACCTGCGCATCGAGGCCGGCCACGTAACGCACATCCCGGACTCGTTCGCGTTTCGTATCTCACCCGCGAGTGGCGGTCCCGGTCTCGTCTACTCGGGCGACTGTGGCGTTGCTGAAGACCTCGTGCCCCTGATCCGCGATGGCGACACGGTCCTGAGTGAGGCAGCGTGGGGCGCGGGCAAGGCGGAAGTGCCCATCCACATGACCGCCACCCAGGCGGCCGGTGCCGCGGCGCGCGGCGCAGCCAAGAACCTGATCCTGACGCACATCCTTGACGACCGGCGTGAATCGGAGGCGCGCTCCGCCGCCCAACGGACCTTCGATGGCGACGTGTCCGTCGCCCAGCCCGGCCTCGAGGTCGACATCCGCTAGGCTCGCCCGGTGAGCACGACGCGGGATCTGGTAGAGCAACGCATCCGGGCGGCGGCGGTATCTGCGCTGGACACGAGCCCGGATGTGGTCGAGGTTGCGCTGCCCCAGTCCGCTGAGCACGGCGATTTTTCCACGAACCTGGCCATGAAGCTGGCGGGCACGCTCAAGCGGCCGCCACGCGACATCGCGGCCGCCCTTGTGACGGCACTCAACGCGAGTGACTCGGACGAGCTCCTGTCACGTGCTGAAATTGCAGGGCCGGGTTTCGTCAACGTCTGGCTCCAGCCGCGCCACGTCGAGCTGTCAGTCGACGCCATCCGCGCCGCGGGTCTCGAATACGGCCGCAGCAAGAACTCGCAGCCATCAAGCATCAACGTCGAGTTCGTCTCGGCCAATCCGACCGGGCCGCTGACCGTGGGCAATGCGCGCGGCGCGTTCGTGGGCGATCTGCTTTGCCGCGTCCTCGAGGCAGTCGGACAGAAGGTCACGCGTGAGTACTACTTCAACGACTTCGGGGCGCAGGTCGAGAAGCTCGGGCAGTCCGTCTGGGAGCTTCATAACGGTCGCGAGGTGCCTGAGGACGGCTACCACGGCGACTACGTCGGGCCGCTCGCCAAGGAGCTCCCAGCCGAGATAGTGGCGCAGGCGACAAGCGACGAATCGAAGGCTGGCTGGGTAGTCGGCGCGTGGGCGTCAGAGGGAGTCCGGGCAGGGATAGAACGGAGCCTGGCAACGCTTGGCGTCGACTTCGACGTCTGGACCGGCGAAGGATCGATCCACGACCAGGGCTGGGCCGAGCGTGGCATCGAGCGTCTCAAGCAGGCCGGCTACATGTATGAGCAGGACGGCGCGCTGTGGTTCCGCTCGACAGACTTTGGCGACGACAAGGATCGCGTCGTCATCCGCTCGAATGGCGGCCCAACGTACTTCGCGAGCGACATCGGCTACGTGCTCGAGAAGTTCAGCCGTGGCTTTGACGAGCTGATCTACGTCTGGGGTGCCGATCATCACGGAACAGTGGCACGGCTCAAGAACGCCGCTGAGGCACTCGGCTTCAATCGCGACGCCGTCAACGTGCTGCTCATCGCCTGGGTCCGCTTCGTGCGCGATGGCGAAGAGGTGGCCATGTCAAAGCGCGCGGGCGAGTTCGTCACGCTCGACGAGCTGCTGGAGGAAGTAGGCGTGGACGCCGCACGGTGGTACTTCGCCTCGCGGGCACCGAGCACCGGCATCGACTTCGACATTGAGCTGGCGCGCAAGCAGTCGAACGAAAACCCGGTCTATTACGTCCAATACGCACACGCCCGGATCTGCTCGATCCTGCGCAAGGCGACCGACTCCGGACTGTCAGCGAGCGCGACGCTCGATGGCGGCCTGACCGGCGACGACATCGCGCTTGGTCTCGGCAAGGACCTGCTCAGGTTTCCGGACATCGTCCGCGACGCGGCCGCGGCACGCGAGACGCAGGCGATCACGACCTTCGCGACGGAGCTCGCGACGAAGTTTCATGCCTACTACCGCGATCGGCGCGTCGTCGACACGGGCGATCCTCAAACCTCTGCCAATCGCCTCGCGCTCGTCGATGCGACACGCGTCACGCTCGCGGCCGCGCTCGACCTGCTCGGGATCTCCGCGCCCAAATCTATGTAGAGCACGCTGCGTCGCAAGGGTGTGGCAGGGCCGAGAACAGGCTCGCGTCCGAGGCGATCACCAGACGGACGGTCTGTGGACCATTGCTAATCTGCGTCGTGCCGCCGAAAGTGGATTGCAGCTCATTCATGCGCGCGGCGAATTCGTCCGCGTCGCTCTGCGCGTCCCACGCGGTTTGCCAGTCGATGAGCCATGCCCCACTGGCCGCGTTCTCGTACATGTTCAACCGATCGCCGCCCCAACCTGCGGCGACCTCTTGATGCGGCCAGTGGGCAGGCAGGCCGGGCACGTCCAAGGGCGGCTTTTCGCCGCCGGTTGCCAGCACCTGGATGTTCAGCTCGCCCATCGTCTGCTGATAGACGTTGGCAAAGCCAGCGCCGAGGTTCTCGGTCAAGTCGAATGGCGTGACCGCAATCGGCTCCTCGTGGTTGTAGTACTTGTCGGAGTGCAGGATCTGCTCCGTCGACGCTGGCGGCGTTTGGATTGCCTGGTTGATGGCGTCGTAGCCGCCCAGGCCCCACACGTCGGACGTGAACAGGAAGCCTTCGGTGTACGGAAACTCGAGCTGCCGGCGCAGGACCAGCGGCATATTCGCAAGCTGATCGTTGCCTATCTGGCCAAGCGCGTCCTGGAGCAGCTGTGCCTTTTCCGCTTCGGACAGGTTCGCGCCCATCCAGTTCTGCGATGTGAGCGTTGCGTCACCTTCGATCACGGCGAGCTGGCCAAGCGCGGCATCGCCCTGTGCAGGGTCCTTGATGCGTGAGCCCTCGAGATCGAAGTGCTGGTCCTGCAGCGCGTGTGTGTACTCGTGGGCGGTCGTGACCTTATCGAGGGGCCCGAACGGCGCATCGCGCTGAATGATGTAGAAGGTGCTGTCTGCCGGGTCGTAGTAGGCCGCGACCTCCTGCGTGTACAGATCGAGCAGAAGCTGATTGAGATCGGCATCGGGTGCCAGCAGGCCGAGGCGCTTGAGGAAGCGCTCCTCTGCCGCGCGCCACTCTGGCGTCGTGTCCTCGTCGGACGAGGCAATCAGGTAGTTCTTGAAGTCGTCCCGACTGATCATCTGGTACGGAACGTCCTTGGTCGGCTCCAGCTCGCGGATCGGTGGAACCTGGGCGACGACGGCGTCGATCTGCGAGGCGACTCCGGGATCGATCGTCGGGGCCGGCGTTGCCGGACCGGCGGACTGCCTCGGTACGGCCGTGCCGCCCGAGGCAACGGATCCGGGCGTGGATGTGGGAGTTCCAGCCGCCGGCGTGGCGCCAGAACTCGGCAGCGTGGTCGGTGCCTGCGTGAGCGGCGGAGTAGTCGGAGGGTTGGTCGGGCCAAGGCTCGGCGGTGGCGTCACCGACGTGCATCCGGCCGCGGCGAGGGCGAGGACAAGGGCACCCGCGAGGAACCGGCGCCCGAGCGTGACGTTGATCGGGGTCATTGCCGAATTGTGGACCAGATTGATTGATGTCTGTTTCTTCACCGTCTGCCGCCTGGTGGCTTCACGCTGGAGTCCTATCTTTCCCATCAGCGGAATCGCGAAGCAACGCTTCCCGTTTCCCTCTCCCTCCCTCGGAACGAGGGGCGCCAATTGGGCAGGCGCCCCTCGTTTCTTTTTGCCCTCGGCACACCCGTCTGCTGCGACAATCAAGCGATGGAAATCGTTTCGTTTGGAGAGACCTGCCTCCGACTGCGCGGCCGTGAGGGAATCGTCGCCACGGACGCTTTCCCACGCATCGTGGGGCCGACTGGACGCGGTCTGACCGCCGACATCGTCACGTACAGCCACCCGGACGGACAGCAGACCTTGGGTCTGTCCGCGAACGGCAAATCGTCCGATTCCGCCAAGCGCAAGAGCTCCCAAAAGGATGAGCGCGTGCCAACGAGCATGGAGACAGCCTTCCTGCTCGATTCGCCGGGGGAATTCGAAGTGCATCGCGTCCTGATGAGCGGCATCCAGACGTATCGCGACGAGCACACGGGTGAAGAACGCGGCGCAAACGTGTGCTTCGCATACGAGCTCGACGGCGTGCATGTCGCCCACCTGGGCGACATCGGCCATCTGCTCACTCAATCACAGGTGGAGGACTTCGGCCGGGTAGATGTCGTGTGCGTGTCGCTCGGTGGGTCGCTCGCCGCCGCTCGGGCCGCGGAGCTGGTCGCGCAGCTTGACGCCAAGATGGTTGTACCCATGCCACTCGACGGCGTCGAAGGTGCCAGCGAATTGGATCGCTTCCTGCACGAGATGAGCGTGCCAAAGAGCGAGCCTCAACCCAAGCTCACCGTGACTGTCTCATCACTGCCCGCCGAAACTTCGGTAGTTCTGCTCGATCCCCGCGGCCGAACCTAGGCGGAGTAGGCCACGCGCCCCTTCTTGACCACGGTACGCACGAGGTTTGCACCAAGCCAGTAGGGCAGCAATGTGTACGTATCGGGCTGCCAAACGACGAAGTCGGCGTGCTTGCCCTCCTCCACAGAGCCGTGCGTCCGCTCGATACCAAGCGCCGCTGCGGCGTTGATCGTCATCGCCGTGATTGCCTCTGCCGCCGAGAGCTTGAGCCGATGCACCGCAAGGGCGAGAGCCAGCTGCGCGTTGGGCGCCGGCGCTGTACCGGGGTTGAAGTCAGTGCCAACCGCGACGGGCACTCGCGCGTCGATGAGTGCCCGGGCCGGCGCGAAGTGCGGCTCATCGAGATAGAAGGCGCTGATCGGGAGAAGAATCGCGACCGTCGGCCTGTCGCCCGCCGCCGCCGCCGCGAGCGCCGCGATGCCCCTCTCGGAAATGCCGCCCAGATGATCGGCCGATAACGCCCCGACCTCCGCGGCGAGTTCCGCGCCACCGGTCGCGTTGAGCTGGTCGGCGTGTAGTCGGACGGCCAGGCCCAGGTCTTTGGCTCGTGTCAACAGCCGACGCGACATCTCAACGTCGAACACGCCGCGCTCGCAGAAAACGTCGCATGACGTTGCAATGCCCTGGTCGACGACGCGTGGAAGCTGCTCGTTGATCACGTCGTCCATGTACGCGGCAGCGGCATCGTCGCGGCCGCGAAACTCTGGCCCGATTGCGTGCGCGCCGAGGAATGTGGGCACCACGTCGAGCGGCCCTTCCGCGGCCAACTCTCCGGCCAGCCGCAGCAGCCGCAGCTCTTCATCCGCGTTGAGGCCGTAGCCGGACTTGACCTCAACCGTTGTGACGCCGTGGCTGAGCATCTCGGCTAACCAGCGCCGCGCGGCTGCAAGGAGTTCGTCGTCCGGCGCGGCGCGCGTCTCACGCACCGTCTGGAGAATGCCGCCACCTGCGGCCAGGATCTCGAGATAGCCGTGGCCCTTCTGACGCAGTTCGACCTCAGCGTGACGTGTGCCGGCAAAAATGGAATGGGTATGCGGATCGATCAGGCCGGGAGTGACAGTGCCGCGTTGCGCGTCGAGACGGACGAGGCTCGAAGGAGCAATGCCCATCTCTGTCAGTCGCCGCTCGACCTCATCGAGGCGACCGACGGCGACAATGCGCCCTTCGTACGACGCAACTGCCCCATTCCCATCGATGATGCCGAGCTCGGACTGCTCAGCGCCACGGCGAACACCTCCGGCAACTGTCAGGATCTCAGCCGCGTTGTGAACCAGCAGCCCCGGCAGAGCTGCCACTACGGGGTGCCATCAGGGCTCTCGCCCGTCTCTGCTTCTGCCTCCGATTCGGCAAGGCGAATCTCGAGCGCCATGGACGGATCGAAATCGCGGATCTTGAGCCACTCGGCCGCTCGCGTTATCCGTTCCGCATCGGGCGCTCCGAGATCAGCTCCGATGTAGTCGGCAACGCCGGTCAGCGCGCTGATCGGCGCCAGGCCGATCAGCTCGGACTCGCGCAGCTGCACGCCGCGCTCAGCGGCCACATCGCGGACCGCCTCCCAGACGCGCCAGAGCGGCGTGATGTTGAAATCGAGCAGGTTCATCGATACCTGGGCGCAATTGAGGTCATCGAGAAACAATCCCAGTGCCTGGACCCTCGGCAGACCGCCGGTGCGCTCGCGGACGAGCTTGGCAATTTCCTTGGCCAGATCGAGGTCCTGGCTCTCCAGGTTGATGTTGTAGGCAATCAGGAAGGGTCGGGCGCCAACGACGACTGCGCCTCCAGTGGGATGCACCCGCGCGGGTCCAAAGTCGGGCGCGTATTCGGGCGTGGAGATCAGGTCACGAAGTCCTTCGAATTGCGGTCGGCGAATGTCCGCCAGAACGTCGCGCCCAGGTCTGAGCGCAGCGCGCGCGTACAGGTAGACCGGCAAATCGAAGCGCTGCGCGATGCGGCCACCGAAATCGCGCGCCAGGGTCACGCACTCGTCCATCGTGGTATCGCCGAGAGGGACAAAGGGAATGACATCGACTGCGCCCAGTCGCGGATGCTGGCCTTCATGGACGCGCATATCGATGCGCGTCAGTGCTTCGTCGACGGCAGCCTCCATTGCGTCCGCAACGGCCTGCGCCTCACCGGCAAACGTGAGCACGCTGCGGTTGTGATCACGATCCGACGTGCGATCGAGCAGGTGGACACCCTGCACGGCAGTCACGCGAGCCGCGATGGCATCGATCGTGGCCATTTCACGACCTTCGCTGAAGTTGGGAACGCATTCGATGAGATGGGTCATGTGAGTCCAAGTCTAAGAAGCGCGCCCATTCGGCGGCTGACCAGGTGGCGACCGCGTGACGTCTCGTACCTGGTCTGCACAAAGTTAAGGCGAGACTTGACAAAGTGAAAGATCCGTTTTACTGTCCGCTGCATTGAACACAACAACGAAGGGTCAGGTCCGCTAAATGCAAAGAGAAGTGATCTCGAATTGCCCGGTTTGCGAAAGCCCGCTGACGGTCACGCGGCTGCATTGCAACACGTGCGGCACGACGATCGAGGGCGAATTCACCGTCGGACGTTTTTCGCGCCTCAACCGCGAGCAATACGCGCTGCTCGAATCATTCCTGCGCTCGCGCGGCAACCTGCGCGAGCTCGAGCGCGAGCTGGGCGTCTCCTATCCCACCGTGCGCAACCGGGTTGAGGCGCTGTTACGCGCCCTCGACCTCGCCGATGGCCTACCAATCCCACCGGAGCCGGTACGCACCAGCGAGCCAAGCGCACCAACTGTTGATCCCGCGACGCGGCGGTCAATTCTCGAGCGCCTGGCACGTCATGAGCTGACGGCCGAACAGGCCGCGGCTGGCTTGCGTGGCGAGGAGATCGAGCCATCGACAGAAGCACAAGCGCCGGCGCAACCAGGGGAACCAGGCAATGAATGAGCAGACGGAACGCTACCCAAATCCAAGCGAGATCCGCCACCGCATCGGTGCCGGTGGACAGCTGACCATCAACAACGTTTCGGGTGAGGTCGAGTTGCGCGCAGACGATGGCGACGAGGTCATCGTGATCGCGCAGACACAGAGCCTTCGCTCCGATTCACTGCCCATAACCGTGCGCAAGACGGACGGCTCGCTGACGATCGACGTCGAGAAGCGCGGCGGCTCGTTCGCCCAGTTCGGGACGTGGTTCGGGCTGGCTGACGGCATGGAGTTCCAGGTCAGGGTTCCGCGAGCGGCACGGGTCGCCATCAACACCGTCAGTGCCGAGATCCGCAGCCACTTCCTGCAGGGCGAGCAGTCATACAAGACAGTGTCCGGTGACGTGGAGCTCAATCCCGACGG
>JBBQEC010000016.1:0-20382 GCA_038320305.1 Candidatus Limnocylindrales bacterium
GTCGTCGCCGGGTGGTGCGCTGCCGAGCGGGTCCAGGTTCGCCGCGCGGTGTCCGAATTGGCGGTACGAGCGGACCAGGTTGACACCGGCGGCTACATCAGCAAGGACCGCGGACTGTGGCTCGCCGGTGCCAGCCTGGCCCCGTGGCGCGACAGTGTTTGAGACAGCCGAACGCGAGATGCCCAGGCAGTCGGCGATGTAGCCGTAGAAGTCGTCCGCCCCGCCGAGCATGTCCTCCACGGTGGCCAAGAAGCGGCCCGATTCGGCACCCTGGATGACGCGATGGTCGTACGTGCTGCTGAGCGTCATGATGCTCTCGCCGGCAATCTTGCGAATTGCACCGCTGGCGATGATCGAGCCCTGACCGGGCATCAGGCGCGGCACCGACGCCGTTGTACCCACCGTGCCCGGATTGGTCAGCGTGATGTCAGCGCCAACCAGGTCATCGGCGGTCAGGCGACTCGTCCGCGCCCGCTCGACCAGATCGTCATAGGCGCCCAGGAAGTCTGCGAAGTCCAACTCGTCGGCACCCTTGACCACGGGCACGACCAGAAATGGCCGTCCATCGCGGCCCTGGGTGTCCACCGCCAGTCCCAGATTGACCACTCTCGCGTCGACCCGGTGCGGACGTCCGTCGATCTCCACGAAGTGGGCGGCGAGCGTTGGGTGGACTGCTCCGGCCTGGGCGATGGCGTAGGCGACCAGGTGAGTGAACGACAACCGACGCCCGGACAGCTCAGCGTTCAGACGCCGTCGTTGCTCGACCATGACATCGACGCGCATGTCGCGGAAGGACGTCGCGCTGGGGACGGTCAGACTGTCGGTCATGTTGGCGACCAGGCGAGCGCCGATCCCCTGGATCGGCGTCGGGCTGGTCGTGGTGTCGGCGCTCTGGGCCATGCTGCGCTCCTGGTCGCCCTTGACCGTGCCTTCGGTGAATAGGTCGCATCTCCAGTATCGGCCGTCAGCGGTCGGGCGTCGCCAAACCGGCTACGCAGCCTGATTTCCGGCGTCGGCGCCTGATCTGTGCATCGTCCGGTTAGGATCAAATCCTGACTGGAGGCGATGCATCGTGGCCGAAGAACACGCATCTGACTGGGATCCACGCGACGTGGCGGTACTCGAAGACCAGCGCGCGGCGTACGACGGCATGCGTGAGCGCTGTCCGGTCGCACACAGTGAATTTCTGGGATGGTCGCTGTTCGAGCATGCCGACATCATGCGCGTGGTATCCGACCCGGGGACATTCACCAGTGCGACCAGACGGATGGCCATCCCCAACGGCATGGATCCGCCTGAGCACACGACTTACCGGATGGTGCTTGAGCCATTCTTCAGCCCTGACCGCCTAGCCGCCTTCGAGCCGCGCACTAGCCAACTTGCACGGGCATTGCTGGATCGACTCGTCGGACGGAACGAAATAGAGGCGATCGAGGCCTTCGTTAACCCGTTCTCGCACCAGGCGCTGTGCGCGTTCATGGGCTGGCCGGTTGAGGACTGGAACCAGGTCAGCGTCTGGACCCACGGCAACCAGGACGCGGCCTTTTGGCAGGATCGTGGAGCAGGAGCCGTGCTGGCCCGTGAGTTCGCGACCTACGTAAGCGAGATTCTCCGCGAGCGACGCGCCTCCGGCTCCCGCGGCGATCTGATGGCGGAGCTGACCCACATGGAGGTCGATGGAGTTCCGCTCACCGACGAGCAGATCGTGAGCGCGCTGCGGACCTGGACGGCCGGACACGGCACCGTGGCCGCAGCTCTCGGCATCGTGATCCTTTACCTCGCCGAACACCTTGAGCTCCAGGACAGGTTGCGCGCCCAGCCTGATTTGCTGGACCAGGCCATGGCGGAGATCCTGCGGACTGATGGGCCGCTCGTCGCCAACAATCGCAGCGTGGCAGGTGATGTCCAGATTGGGGGCCGGACTATCGGCGCAGGCGAGCGCCTGACGATCATGTGGATCGCCGCCAATCGCGATCCGGCGGTCTTCACGAACGCCGAACGAGTCGACCTTGAGCGCTCGCAACGAGACAACCTGCTCTATGGGGCCGGTATCCATCGCTGCCTCGGAGAGCCATTGGCCCGCCTCAATCTGCGCGTCGGCGTCGAACAGCTCCTGCGTAGCACGACCCGGTTCGAGTTGGCAGGATCGGACTCGCCAACCAGACAGGTGTATCCAAGCAACGGCCTGCGTTCCGTCCGGATGCGCATAACCGCCGAGCACCGTCCGCCGAAGTGATGCCTACGTGACGGTAATCACCCGTCCGGCGGATCTCTGGGACAAGAAGCACGGCCCGGGGAGGGGACCCAGGCCGTGCAAATCAATGCGATGGCATCCCGTCACTAGACGCCACGCACGGAGTTCTGAACTGCCTTCGACTTTACAGTCCAGACCTCGCGCGGCCGATTGCGGCCGCTTAACCGCGGGTTGCAGTCGTATTTCAGCTTGCCTTCAGGCCGCGGCCATGACCACCCGCTCGGCGAGGCCGACTGGCATCCGACCACTGGCACAGATCCGGTCATGGAACTCGCGGATGACCTCAATCGGCGCGTCCTTTGGCGCAACGCCGGCAAAGCCGCGCGCGTCAAGGAACCGGTCCCGAATCCGAAGGATTTCGAGGCAACCGGTCAGGTACGCCGAAGCCTGTGTGGGCCAGCTGCAGTAACGGCCGACCTCCGCTCGGGCAGTCGGTTCAGTCAGTGGCGTCTTGGCCATCATGTACTGGACACCCTGCTCGTAGTCCATCTCGCCCATGTGCAGGCTCGTATCGACCACGATCCGGGCGGCGCGGAAGATCGTTGCCTCCAGGTGCTGAAGCTCCTGGATCGGATCCTCGAAGAAGCCGCGCTCGCGCATCGCTCGTTCCGCGTACAGCGCCCAGCCCTCACTGAAGTACGGCGTTCCCAGGACGAGCCGGAGCTTGGGCGCGTGGATCTTGCTCCACGTGATGTGCCAGTGATGGCCCGGGTAGGCCTCGTGGACAGTGATCGTCGGGATCGACGAGTAGCTGTTCGAGGCGAGCCTCTGCTGGATCTCTCCCTCGGGCGTGCCTTCGGGTGCGATGGGCACAAAGAAGTGGCCTGCGCGCCGATCTGAGAAGGCCGGCGGCCCCGAATACGAGGCGACCGCGACAAGCGGACGTGTGAACACCGGCGATGGCTCAACCGAGCAGGATTCGCCGTCGGGCAAGGTCACGAGGCCGGTCTCGGCCAGGAAGACACGAGACTTTTCGGTCCACTCGGCATAGGCGCGCCGCATGGCTTCCTCTGTCGGTGGATGGTCCTCGTTTGCCTCGTGCAGCACTGTCCGCCAATCGTCCGTGCCGCGCGTGTCGCGGCAGAGTGCCTGCATCTCGGCATCGAGCCGGTCATATTCGGCCTGGCCAACGTCACGCAGCGAGCGCGCGTCGTAGTCGAGTGCTTCTCGCTCGCGGAGTTGCCGCGAATAACGTTCCTCGCCATAGACCCACGTGCCGGTGCACTGCGGCAGCAGCCCTTCGAGGTACGCGACGAACTCGTCGAAAGCGTCGCCTGCGATGGCGCCGGCGGTCCGCAGGGCATCGCGCTGGGAGTCCGTCTCGCCCTCGTCGATGAGCATCGTGCGCACGTACTGACCCCCGGCGCGCGCAGAGCCGATGGCGCGCTCGACGATGAGCGGCGCCGCGAGCACCGGATCGAGATTCTGTCGGGCCTGCTCAAGCGCGCGGGGCACCTGTTCGAGACGTGCAACTGCTGCGTCAACGAGATCCGCCCCTGGGCGCAGCCGATTCAGGAACAGATAGAAGAGGCCGTTCAGGATCGTGCCCGAGTACGTCGTGGGGTCTCGCTTCCAGACTTCCCAGTCGGCACCGATAAGGCGCCCCTTGAGCGCGCTGATGGCCAGCTGTCGGTCGATCTCCTGGTCATCGGACAGATCGCCCGCGGCGCCTTCGAAACGCTTGAGCCAGTCCGCGGCGTCATCGTCGCGCTTGTGGAACGAATCCGCGGACATGTCGTCCAGCTTCTCGTCGTACTGGGTCATGCCAAGGTAGCTCGCGGTCGTCGGCGAGGTCTCGAACTCGTTGGACAAAAAGCCGTCAACGAGGGGGTCTAAATCTGCCATTGATCACCTCACTTTGGTCGGCGCGACTCTACTGCGTGATGCAACGACTAGGGCGCTGCGCTGGCATTGAGCGGCGCGCTTTGGTCAAGGCGCCTTCGGGTTGACGTAGCGGCACCGATCGGCCAACGCGCACCGGCCGCACTCGGGCCGTTGCGCGTGGCACGTCCGGCGGCCGTGGGTGATGAGGTTGATGTGTGCCTCGTGGACGCGCGCATCTTCGAGTTGGAGCTGGAGGTAGTCGTGCGCCTGCTCGGCCGTTGTCTTGGGCGGAACCAGGCCGATGCGCTTTGCTACGCGCTCGATGTGCCGATCTACGGGCATGAGCGGCATGCCGAACGAGAAGAGGAGCGTGACCGACGCTGTCTTGCGTCCGATGCCGGGTATCTGCGTCAACCAGGCGAGGGCCTCAGACGGAGTCACCTGACCCAGGAACTCCAGGGAGAAGTCGCCGCGTTCCTCGAACACGTGGCGCAGCACCCCCTGGATGCGCGGCGCCTTGGTCGGGGCCATGCCGCCCGGCCGAATCACGTCGATAAGCTCATCGAGCGGTGCATCGGCCACGCTGGCCCAGTCCGCACCATCCTCCTCGGGGCCAACGCCACCCCAGCCGGGACGCAAGACGATGTGCCGATTGCGCGGCGTCCCGGTCGGCGGCGGCCAGTGCCGACACAGGGCATCGAACGCCTTCTCAGCGTTGATGTCGGCGCTGTTGGCCGAAAGTATGGTCAACACCAGCTCGCTGGTCGGGTCGTGAAACCGCTGCCAGGTCGGAACGCCGTACATCTGGGCAACACCCGACAGCGTGTACTCCATCAGCCCAGGTCGAAAACGGCGCAAGGTGTTCAGCCAGGTCTTGACCGGGTCGCGCTTGACGCGCCTGGCTTTGCCTTTGGGCCTGGGCACGCCCTTGGGCTTGGCAGCAGCCTTTGTCTTGACGACCAATTCAGTCATTTATCGACGACTCTGGACACATCAATTTCTGAGGGACGAGCCAAGCGCAACCAGTCGCGCGGCGCGTTCGGCGGCACGGACGAGGGGCGCTGCCCCCGCGGCGATCGCATCGTCGACCGACATTGGCTGTTCGACGGTTGGGACGACGACTGCGCCGAGCGCGGCGAGGGCCGAGATGCCTTCAAGTGTTGCGCCACCACAGAAGCAGATGCAGCCGACGCCGGCGGCCTGCGCTCGCCGCGCCACCCCGAACGCCGTCTTGCCATAAGCCGTCTGCCCGTCGACGCGGCCCTCGCCGGTCAGCACAACGTCCGATTCGACAAGCGCCGAATCGAAGCCGGTGAGCTGCATGAGCACCTCGACTCCGGGTCGGATCTCGAACGCCGCGAATCGATCGGCGATCGCGAGCAGGCCGGCGGCCGTGCCGCCCGCCGCGCCCGCGCCGGGAACGTCACGGATGGCTTTGCCGCTCGCTTCTTCGAGCAGGTCCGCGTAATTGGCCAGATTCCTGTCCAGTTGGACTATCTGTTTTTCCGTCGCGCCCTTCTGCGGTCCGTAGACGGCGGCCGCGCCGCGCTCACCGAGCAGCGGATTGGTCACGTCCGACGCGATGGTCAGCGACACTTCGGCCAGTACCGGTGCAACGTCGGATAGATCGACTCGAACCAGACCACCGAGGGGGCCGCCGCCAGGCTCTAGCTCCGCGCCCCTGGCATCCAAGAAACGGGCGCCCAGGGCGTACAGCAGACCGGATCCGCCATCGGTCGTGGCACTGCCGCCCAGGCCAAGCACAATGCGACGTGCGCCCAGGCCAATAACTGCGGCCAGCAACAGGCCTGTCCCGAATGTCGAGGCCCTTACGGGGTCGCGCTCCGCCGCGGGCACGAGCGACAGTCCGGAGGCAGATGCGAGCTCGACGACCGCGTCGTCACCGCGGCGCAGGAATGTTGCGCGGATCTGATTGCCGAGTGGGTCTCGGGCGTGCGCGGGCAGCTCGATCCAGTCGCTCGCGCTGGCCTTGATCGCCTCGACCGTGCCTTCGCCGCCATCAGCCAACGGGATGAGTCGGATGCTGTCCAGGGGTCGGGCGCGCTGCCAGCCGTCGCGCAGAGCGCTGGCGACGGCAAGCGGGTCGAGCGACCCCTTGAACGAGTCCGGGGCGACGAGCACACGCATCATGGCGCGCTCAGGCGAGAGTAGAGACCGCGGCGGCTGACCTGCGCTCGGCATACTCGGGTATGCGAATCATCGGCGGCCGCTCCTGGTCGGCCAGGTCGATAACCTCGAGCGACAGCTGGTTCGGGCCAGATCGGGGCAGTTTGATGCTCGAGCCGAGCTCGGCGAAAAGGCGCGCCTTGCGGTGCTCCTCGAGGCGTTTCATGACCGCCTGAAGGATCACGAAGCTCATACGCGACAGGCCCTCGAGCTCCTGGTTGCGGTGAATGCGAACATCGAGGTCGACCTGGCCCAGCCCGGCAAGGTCGAGCCGCTCGGAGAGATCGATCAGGTGACCGATCTCAACGGCGTAGCCCGTGAAGAACGGGATCTGCTCCAGGTGCGTCCGACGACCCGCATATTCGCCGGACAGCGGCTGGATGAAGCCCGACAGCTCGGGAAAGAACAGGTTGATCAGCGGTCGCGCAACGAGCTCTGTGACCCGTCCCCCGCCGCCTTCCTTGAGCTGGCCGCCCTCGACGATCGGGCGCTGGTAGTAAGCCTTGACGTAGCCGATGCGCGGCTCCTGGAGCAGCGGTCCGAGAGGCCCGTAGATGAAACGTGGGTGCCAGTCGGTGATGTCGGTATCCGACCACGCCACGAGATCGCCCGTTGTCGCATAGAGGCTCTTCCAGAGTGCCTCGCCCTTGCCGCGGTAAGTGCCGTAGCGCGGCAAGATGTCCGAGTGCACGACGACTCGCGCACCTTCCTCGGCAGCAATGTGGCGCGTCTCGTCGTCTGACTCCGAGTCGATCACGACAAGCTCGTCGAGCAAGGGAAAACGCTCGATCAGCTCGCGCCGCGCCCGTCGAACGATAGGTCCGATCGTCGCCGCCTCGTTGAGCGTTGGCAGCACGGCACTGATCGTGATGCCCTGCTTTTCCTTGAGGGCGACGAGTCGGCCGATGTCGGCGAACTCGCTGTGGTGGTAGTTCGACTCGGCGAACCAGCGGTCGACTCGGGCGGCGACGCTGCGGCCCTGTTCTGCCGCACGGTCAGCCGCTTCGAGTGTCTCTGCCTGCTCGATGCGTTGGTCGAATGTGTGGCGGCCGATCTGCTCGCGCGTCTTGACGACGATGACTGACGGCCGGGCGTGCTGTGCGACGTTCTCCGGCAGCTCGCCGAAGAGCGCCCCTTCGATATTGCCGGCTGTGGCCGGCGCTACCGCGGCTGCGCCCATGACGACGATTTGTGCTGATTCGGCCTCGCCGATGATGGCGGCAGCGATATTCGCGCCTTCGACAAGCAGCGGACGCGCCGGTTCATCGGCATGAGTGCGCACGAACGTGGCAAGGGCACGCTCGATCTGGGCACGAGCGTCGTCGGACACATCCGGCGGGACGACGTGCATGACGTCCACCGCGGCCTCGAAGTAGCGCCCCAGCGCGGCGGCGTATGACAGTGCCAGCTCCGCGTGCGGGCCGCCGCGCACCGGCGTCAGTATCCGTTGCACGTCCTTGATGCCGCGCTGTTTGACCACGCAGATGTCGCACGGCGCGGCGCGCACGACCTCGTCGATCGTCGGCGAAAAGACCGCATCGCTCGCGCCGTGCTTGCCCCCCGGCCGACCGGCCCAACCGAAGATGATCAGATCGACCTCTTCCTCGGCGGCCAGCTCCACGATGCCCTCGGCTGCGCGACGCCCGATCCGGACGACGGTGCGCAGCTCCACGCCCGGCGGGGTGAACTCCAGGACCCTCTGAAGCAGACGCCGAGCCTGCCGCGCCTTCGTTGCACCATCGGACAGCGCCATTCCTTCAGGAACCTCGACGATGCCCAGGGCAGTCAGCGTGCCGCCGGGCCTGACAAGGGCCGCGCCGATCCGAATCAGGTCCGCCGCAGTCCGCGGATTCGCAAGGGGAATGAGGACCTTCGCTGGCAGCTGAGCGGCCATGTTCAGTGCTCTCGGCCGCGCGACGCGCGTGGCGGGCGGGCGTCGCGTTGATCCGGGTCGCCGCCGGCGCGCAGCGATGCGGGCGATGAGTGGTCAACCGCGCCCGACACGACAGGACCCGCCTCTGTGACGTCCTCCGCAGGCGTTCGCTTCCAGCGATCGACCAGGTACGACTTGGAGAGCTCGAAGACCCGCGCCTGCCGCTCGACAAAGACCTCTGCCTGATCGGTCGTCATGTCGGCCGACTCTATGACGAGGGACGCAACTCGACCAAAGTACAGCGGTATTAGGGCCGCAATCAGACGATTGAGTTCGACGCGTCGTTCGTGGTAAGCAATGGCACAGTCGTAGACGATCCGCGCCCAGATCTCGTCGGGGAACGTGAATGGGCCGCTTGCCGTCGCGGCTTGCGCATCACCGACAAGCGCGCTGACCGACTCAAGGTTCTCCCGGGTCAGAGCGGCTTGCCACACATCGCCGACCGTCCGCTGGCCATTGGCGAATTCATCGAGCAGGCGTTGCGTGTTGACCTCCAGCGGCGGCGGATCAAGAACGCGTTCGAAGCCGTAGATCGGGATGTCATGTGATCCGCGTACGTCGAGCCAGCGCTCGAAGTGGCGGTCGGTCAGGCGCAGCAGGGTCGCGACAACCTGCGAGAACATCGGTCCCAGGTCGGCACCGGGATCCTTGGGGTCGTGGACCTTCGCGCCAAGTCGGGTCTGGCATACCGCGAACCCACCCGTGATCGCCTTGGTCGTCATCCAGATGTCGATGCCGAACTTGGAGACGTCGGCGTCCCAGTCGTCCTGCTCGAGGTAATGGTGCACGAGGTCGCCCGATACGCCGAAGTCGCCACCAATGGGCTGGCGGATGCGCAATCCATAGAGCGCCCGAGTCATGGGGTATGTGACCGTATTGGTGATCGTGCCGTCGTACTTGTAGCGCGAGTAAAGCGGGGCAACGAAGTCGAAGCCGCCCTTTTGAATCGGACCGGCGAGCAATTCGATCCATTCGGGCACGATCGAGCGCAGGTCCGAGTCGACCACGACCAGAGCCTGGACTTTCAGCGCATCGGCAATCTGGAAGATCGTCCGCAGCGCCGCGCCTTTGCCGCCAACACCGTCGACCTCCGGATAGGTCAGCGAGATGCGGCGCAGCTTGTTGGTCGGGCGGACGAGAAGGATCCGCTCGACGTAGTCGGGCGGCTCAGTTTCGACCACGACACGCTGCGTCCCGTCAGGCGATCCGGCGTCCGCATTGACCAGCACGGGACGCAGATCGGGGAAGTATTGGACGAGTCCGGCCTGCGCGGCACGTGCCACATAACCGATCGTGGCGGCGTTCTTGAACGACGGAATGCCGACCATGATGTCGGCACTGCCGAGCAGCGCAACTTCGTCGCGGATTGCTTTGGGCAGGGCGGCCACAGGCATCCGCTCAACCTTATCGGGGCGGCGTGATCACCGCCTGCGGCGCGTCCTCCAATTTGACCGCGTCGTCGTCGACCGGAGGCACCGGATGGGCAGCGTCCATTCGTCGGGCAAGGATGTGCAGCTCCCAATCCGAGAGCTCGTAGCCAGCGTCAAGGTACGACTGACGCACAGCGCTGACGAGCGGAGCCTGAGTGGGATAGCGGAAGTCAATTGTCTCGCCGGCCGCTCGCCGGACGCGGTCGACCAACTCGAACGCCGCTCGCGGCACGCCCACGACCAGTGCAAAGTCGAGGGCTGGGCTCTCCGCCGGCGCCACGTCCCGGACGAGAATCGCGACCGCCCTGCCGCCGTCAGCGTCCTTGCCGTGCAGGACCTCGCCGAGCGCTATGTGCTCGCGGAACTTCGTCTCGGTCAGCTCCTCCATCGCCCACGGCCTGGGCTCGTACAGCCGCGCGCCGGCATTGAAGGTGACGTCGCCTGAGACGCCGCGCCAGATGGGATCAGCGATCGCAATGTCGGGAATTACGCCTCCTTGAGCCATCCGCGCGAGCACCGCGTGCCGGCGGCGGCGCAGGTCAGCCTGGACGTCAAGTCGGAAGCCGCTGCGCTCGTCCTTGTGCGGCTCAACGCCGCCGGTCTGAGGCGCCTTCCAAGACACGCCATTGAACTTCGCGATCGGTTCGAGGCCTCCGCGCGCTCCGAGTCGGTGCGAACCCTCGTTGCGTCCGCTCGTCGCATAGCGCACCACGTGCGCGCCATTGGCCGCAGCCCATTGCAGCTCCGCGATCTGGAGGTCAGTTGCCACGTCCATGCCCCGGACACGGGGATCGACGCGGATGCCCTCCAGCCACGCCTCGCCGACCGCAGGCATTGCCACACGCACGATGCACACGACGGCTCCAGGTTCCAGCGCGTTGCCGTCGGCATCGAGGATCGCTGCGTCACCGCTCGGTCGGCCGACGACTCCGACGAGGATCAGGCCATCTGTCTCGTCGAGCCAGCGCGGCCACGCCCTCGGCATGTAGTCCCAGCCGTCCCAGGTCGTCGTGGCAAAGGCCATGACCGCGGCCTCGTCATACGGCCGTGCGCGGCGCACGACCAATGGCCAGCCGCGCCGCGGCGTCACCAGCTGCGCTCCAAGATCGCCCACTCGTTCGAGCTCGCGCCGGGCGAATATCGGCTGTTGGCGGCCTTGACGATCGCTCCGCGAAAGCCCGCACCGCGCCACGTCCGCAGCCACGGATCGATCGGTGGTGTCACCCACGGCGAGAGCCGGACCAGCGGACTCTGCTGGATGAGGCCTTCGAGCAGGCGCTTGCGCTCGAGCAGGGGCACATCGAACAAGGTCTGGAAGTCGATCCTGAGCAGATCCAGGACAACGAAGGCGAGATCCTTGCCCAGGTCAGCGTGCGAACCGTCGAACTCCATACTCACTCCGGGATCGACTGTCTGGTCGGTGATGATCCCGTCTATCACCGCGTCGGTGGCAAAGACTGAGCGGCGCAGCTGATCGAACGCCCTGGGCGCGCTGTCCAGCGCGTCCTCGCCCTGTTCGTTGATGATTTCGACCGAACCCCACTCGTCGTCTCGCTCGGCCTCGCGAAAGAAAGCGAGCACGCGATCACCCCTCCAGATGGGCTCCGCGATCGGATTGTCGACATACGCGACCGGTGACTTCAAATCGACGCGCTGGGGGCGCCACTGTCGCGGATCGTCCGGAACTGCAGGTGGCTCGGCCGGCATATGCCCCTATCCGGCCGTGCCGTAGCCGTTTGGATGAGCCAAGCGCCACTGCCAAGCCGAACCGATCATCTTTTCCATGCCCAACGTGGGTCGCCAGCCGAGAAGACTGCGCGCGAGCTCGTTTGAGGCAACGAGCACCGGCGGGTCGCCTGGACGGCGCGGGCCGATCTCGCGATCTATCGGGTGGCCCAGTGCCGTCTCCGCCGCGCTCAGCACCTCGAGGTTTGAGTAGCCGCTGCCCGAGCCCAGGTTGCACGCCGTGTGTCCGTTCTCCGCGCCGGCCGTGAACTCGAGCGCCGCCGCGTGGGCCGCGGCCAGATCGTCGACGTGCACGTAGTCGCGAATGCAGGTGCCATCAGGTGTTGGATAGTCGTTGCCGAAGATCCGGATCGGCTCCCCGCGGTCGACGGCGGCGAGGATGTTCGGGATCAGGTGCGTCTCTGGGTCGTGGGCCTCGCCGTGCTTGTCGGTGGCCCCGGCAGCGTTGAAATAGCGCAGCGAGACTGCGGCCATGTCATAGGCCTTGGTGAACGAGTTGAGCATGCCCTCGAACGCGCGTTTCGTGTCGCCGTACGGGTTTATCGGGCGCAGTGGTTGGTCCTCAGTGATCGGTGTCGTCAGTGGAGCGCCGTAAACCCCAGCGCTCGAGCTGAACACGAGACGGCGCACTCCGGCCGCGCGCATGGCCTCGAGCAGGTCCAGCCCGCCGCCGATATTTACGCGGTAGTACTCGTCCGGCCGGGTCACCGATTCACCGACCAGGCCCATGCCTGCGCAGTGGAGAACTGCGTCGATCTGGTTGTCGCGCAAGGTGCGCTCGATGAGCGCGCGGTCGGTCAGGTCGCCGACGACGAGCTGAGCGGCGTGGGGCACGGCATGACGATAGCCACGCAACAGCGAGTCGAACACGACCACCTGATGGCCGGCTTCAAGCAGCCGCTGCGATGTGGTGCTGCCAACGAAACCGGCACCGCCGGTGACCAGAACCTTCACTTCTTTGCGCCCCTCTGTTCTTCGTCCACCCGATGATCGGCCATCGACCGATTCCGCGCGAAAGCCGACGCTTCCGAAGGTCGGACGCCTTGCGTCTGGTGTGTTGTGACGCCATTGGCGCGCGTGGCTAGAATCTCCGCCAAACGCTGCTCGAGACGCACAGCATCGTCGAAGCGCGGATTGATCTCCACGGCACGACGCACCCTTTCATATGCAATCTGTTCATCGCCCCGCTCGAGCGCGACGCGTGCCAAACCGAAGGCGGCCTCGACGTTGGTCGGCTCGGCGACGAGGACTTCCTCGTACAGCAGCTCGGCCTGGTCGAGCAGGCCATAGATAAGCAGCCGATCGGCCTGGATCTGCTTCTCGTAATTGGCGATGTTCATTGAACGGCGCCATGCTTTTCCAGCCAGTCGCGTGCCTGGGAAAGCAACACGTCACGCACGTTTTGCGCAGGATCGCCGATGACGATATCGAGCAGTCGTTCGAGGAGTTGTCCAACGGCCGGTCCCGGCCGCATGCCCAGCTCGCCTATGAGGTCGTCGCCGCTCAGCGCGAGATCGGCCAGGCTCAGCGGTGGATTGGAGCGCAGTTCATCAGCCAGCCGTTGTCGAAGCTCATCCAGATGTCCGGCGTCGGGCGCAAGGCCGCTGCCAATGTTGTCCGCCGCGCGCAGCCTGAGCAAGTCGTCGATGTGCTCCCGCCCAACGCGGCGCACGAACCGTCGGACCGCCGCGCCGCTCCAGCGCGGCTCGTAATTGAACATGTGAAGTTGGATCAGAGCGGCGATCTGATCGACATCGCGGCCCGCGAACGCGAGCCGCGCGAGCAGCTCCTCTGCCATCCGTGCGCCCTCCACGTCGTGGCCCACGAAGTGGCCGTCGGCATGGGTACCGGGCTTGCCGATGTCGTGCAGCAGAGCGGCCATGCGCAGCCGCTGATTGCCAGGATCGATCGAGGCTGCGGCGTCGAGCGTCGTCAGGCAATGCAGCCACAGATCGTGGCCGGGGATCTTGTCCTGGGCGATGCCGCGCTGCGCCGCGAGCTCCGGCAGTGCATGCTCGAGGACTCCGGTATCGGCCAGGATCTTGAACGCAACTGACGGCGGGTTCGCAGCGACCATGAGCTTGAGCTCGCCGCCCACCCGCTCATTCGATACCCAGCGCACGATCTCGGCCGTATCGCGCATCCCATCCAGTGTCCGCGGCTCAATCTCGAAGCCGAGCTGGGCAGCGAAACGCGCCGCGCGCAGGAGGCGCAGGCCGTCCTCGTCGAAACGCATTGCCGGATCGCCGACCGCACGCACGAGGCTGGTGTGTAGGTCGGCCAGCCCGTTCGTCGGGTCCAGAAGACGCGTCTGCTCTTCGTGTGCGGCACGACCCCATGCGATCGCGTTGACCGTGAAATCACGCCGCGCCAGGTCCTCGTCGATCGAATCGGTGAACGTAACCGAGTCGGGCCGACGATGATCGCCGTAGTGGTGGTCGCGGCGAAACGTCGTGATCTGGGCGTCGTACTCGTCCAGGACCACCGTGACGGTACCGAAGCGGTTCTCGTACTTCCCTCCGGCGAAGATGGCCTTGACCTCGTCCGGCTGTGCCGACGTCGCGATGTCCCAGTCAGTGGGGGCGGCCCTTCCAAGCAGGGTGTCGCGCACGCCTCCGCCGACCACATAGGCGTCGCAGCCACGCTGCCAGAGCGTGTCGAGTACGCCAAGTACGGCGTCGGGGACGTTCAGATCGTTCATCGAGCTCGCGCTCGAGCTAGTTGTGGCCTACGAAGAGAAAGTCGCGCCAGGCCTCATTGCGCGGATCCGACAGGTACGGCGTGAACAGCGTGTACACGTCGCAGCGCGGCTCGAACGGCGGCCGCGACAAGCGCATGTGCGCTTCGTCGACGAGGCGGCCGCCCTTGCGGTGATTGCATGTCTTGCATGCCGCGACGAGGTTGTCCCACGTGTGTCCACCTCCGCGATGACGAGGAATGACATGGTCCAGCGTGAGGTCGCTCGTCTGCGATCCGCAGTACTGGCACGTGTGCTTGTCGCGCACGAAGATCTCGCGTCGGGAGAGCCTGACCCGCGGGCGTGGGCGCTTGATGCGGTGGTTCAGGCGAATGACGCTCGGCGCGCGGAAAACGGCCGTGGCAGTCCGAATGTCGTGGTGGTCGTACTGGATGATCTCGGCCTTCTCAGCGAAGACGAGGCGGAACGCGCGCCGGACGTTGCATACGTTCAGCGGCTCGTAATCAGAATTGAGCAGCAGTACCGCGCTATCCATGACTCCCTGAGGTCAGCCGGGACTCGGCCGATCCACGCTTGCATCGTAGCAAAAACAGGCGTCACGCCCGGCGACGGAGAGGGTCGCCGAATGAGTGGCGGGCGACAATCCAACTCCCAGGACCTTATGCATTGACCGATCACTCTCGTCCACCCGACCCGCCGCCGCCCCGCGATCTGGATGTCGGCACGCCGTTGGCACTCGAATCGACAGCACGATCACGATCGTGGCTGTGGTCGGCAGCGGCATTGCTCGGGGTTCTGATCGTGGTCGTCGCAGTCGGCCGACTCGGTCAGACGGCAACGAACCTACCTGGGTCGACACCGCGCGCGACCGCTCACCCGACCCTGGCGGCTTTTGTCCCAGGCCGATCCCCGGCCGTAGTCCGACGACCGGTTGGAGCATCGTCGGCAGGCCTGCCCGGTCCGGTCGTGGGCATCCGTGTCGAAGGCGATCGCTACAACGACGGCATCCCGGCCGTGCTCGATGGGGACCCTGTTGTTCGGGTACGGGACACGATCCTGCTGCCCGAGGGAAGTGTGGTTCTAGTGGGCGGCTGGACCCACCGAACCATTTGCACGGGCGGCGTTACTGGCCCAGGCGTCTGCCCACTCACATTGTCGGACGTGCCCTTCGGCTCCACGCGCGTTGATGCCCTCGCCTTGGTCGGCAAGGCCGTCTTTGAGTTTGTTGAGGGACCAAGAGTGTTTCAGGCCACGATCCAGGGCGATTCCAACTGTGACCCCGACTCGTGCCTGCCCCGATTGAGCGTGGGGGATGCCCTATGGACGGGCGATTCGTCGACTTCGACATCCCCGATCGACGCGGCGGCGGCGCTCGCAGAGCTGTCAGCTCAGTTTCCCAAGCTTGACTTCACGCCCTTCGAGGAAGCCACGTCCTGTCCGGTCCGATGGCCGATTCAGTCATATGTCGTTTCGGTGCCGGACGTGCCCCGGGCGCAGTGGCCGGGATTACCGATTCGCCTCGTGATGCTCTACCCAAGTGTGGATGATTTGACCGCAGATTCGCCCGCCAGCCGGTCCGCATCCGCCGCTATAACGCCGTTCGACGCCTCCAACCGATGCGTCTCGATACCCGGCGGCGTCGACGATTCCGCGTGGGTTGTGCGCGACAACGCGATGGTGCTGCTGGGCCCAGACGATCCCGGCGTCCGTGCCCAGGTCACACACGCGCTCGACCACGCGATCGCGACCGACTAGATCCCGGTCTGCGCCCCGGTTTGTGGGTCCCAGCCACCAGCCTGGCCGACCTTGCTTGATAAGGGGTGACCGAGCGCGCCGGCGATAAAGCGCGCCGCCTCGAGGATGCCGGTCAGTTGCACTCCGTGCTCGATATCCATCGAATCGAGCAGGTAGACGAGATCCTCCGTCGCGAGGTTGCCGGCAGCGCCGGGTGCGTACGGGCACCCGCCCGTGCCGCCAGTGGACGAGTCGAAACAGGTCACACCGTCCTCGAGACCGGCGACGACATTGGCCAGGGCAGTGCCGCGCGTGTCGTGGAAGTGGTAGGCGAGTTGGCCGAGCGGCAGGCCGGCGGCTCGGCACGCCTCCGTCAGGTGATGCACCTGGCTCGGCACGCCGACCCCGATCGTGTCCCCAAAGCAGATCTCGTCAGCGCCCATCTCGAGCAGCGTGATGCTCAGATCGACAACCTTTGAGATCTCGACTGCCCCCGTAAACGGACACCCGAACGCGGTCGACACGTAAGCGCGCTTCCACCAGCCCAGCTGGGTGGCGCGGTTCAGGACGGGTTTGAACGCGGCGAGCGATTCGTCGATCGTCATGCCGATGTTGCGCTCGGTGAATGCGTCGCTGGCCGCGGTGAACACGGCCAGCGCGTCAGCACCGGCAGCGATCGCCCGATCCATGCCGCGCACGTTGGGCACGAGTACCGGATACCGCACTCCTGGCAGCCGGGGTAGGGCGGCCATCAGATCTTCCGCGTCGGCAAGCTGGGGAATAGCCTTCGGTGAGACGAAGCTGGTCGTTTCGATCTCCGTCAAACCCGCCGCGACCAGCAGCCTGATGTATTCGAGCTTATCTGTCGTCGAAATCGGCTCGGCTTCGTTCTGCAGGCCGTCGCGCGGCCCGACCTCATAGATCCGCACGCGGCGTGGCAAGTCGGTCATCGTCGAAACGTTACGCCTGTCCGCTGCGAGCCTTACTCGAGCTCTACGAGTGTCTCGCCGCGCTGAACTTGGCGCCCGGCTTCGACAAGGATGCGGAGGACGCGACCGGCGCTTGGGGCTGACACCGTGTTCTCCATCTTCATCGCCTCCAGAACGACGAGGACATGGCCGGCGACGACCTCCTCGCCCTCGCTGACCTTGATCGCAATGACCGTGCCGGGCATGGGCGCCACGATCGTCTGGGCCTGAGCGCCTTCGTGCGTCGCGCCGCGAACAGCTGCTTCGACAGTTGGTGGTTGGGCAAGGGCCGCGCGCACTGATCTGCCGTCGATGTCGAGAACCACCTCGTCGGCGCGAAGCGTTGTCCAGGGAACGGCAGTGCGCGCGGCCGGCACCGAAACGGTGCGCGATTCATCGTCAATGGTGATGCGCAGCTGCGCTGGGCCATTGAGGCGGAAACCGGCCGACGGCGCACTCGGATCGCCTGAGGCGCTCTGAGCCAGCGCCGACGCCGCGTCCGACCACGCCGACGCCGGGACCTCTTCGACCTCGCGCGCGACCTCTGGCCAGCGCTCATCGATAAAGGTCGTCCACATCTTGCCGCGGCGCACATCATCATCGGTGACGAGCCACCGAAGAAAGCCGCGGTTGGTGGTCACGCCAATGACACGCGTGGCTTCGAGGGCATCGTTTAGCCGCGCCAGCGCATCGTTGCGGTTCGCGCCGAAGCCGATCAATTTGGCCAGGAGCGGGTCGTAGCGCGTGCCGATGACATCTGTTGCTGAGATCCCGCGGTCAACGCGCACGCCGTCTCCGCTGGGCCACCGAGCATCAAGCACTTCGCCAGCGGCAGGTACGAAGTCGTGCCACGGATCTTCGGCGTAAAGGCGGGCCTCGACCGCGTGGCCGCTCAGTTTCACGTTTTTCTGGCTGAAACCCAGCGGTTCGCCCGCTGCGATACGCAGCTGATCGGCGACGAGATCGCGACCTGAGATCAGCTCTGTGACGGGATGTACGACCTGGAGACGCGCGTTCAGCTCGAGGAAGAAGAACTCGCCGTCGTCAGTGAGCAGAAATTCGGCCGTGCCCGCACTCGCATAGCCGGCGGCGCGGGCAAGACTGATCGCTGCCTCGCCGAGGCGAGCGCGCCGTGCCTTGTCGACCACAGGCGAAGGCGCTTCCTCGACGACCTTCTGGTGTCGGCGTTGAAGCGAGCACTCGCGCTCGCCCAGATGCACGACGTTGCCCTGTAGATCGCCCAGCAGCTGAACCTCGACGTGTCGCGGCCGCGCCAGGTACCGCTCGAGGACCAGCCGATCGTCGCCGAATGCGCCACCGGCCTCGCGCCTCGCGCGGGCCACGACATCGCCGAATTCGCGCGCGCTCTCGAGAACGTGCATTCCCTTGCCGCCGCCGCCAGCGCTCGGCTTGACCAGCACCGGAAAGCCGATGCGCCGTGCTTCGCGGAGCAGTTTGGCGTCGGATTGATCTGTTCCGTCGTAGCCCGGCAGGATCGGCACCCCGATGCTCGCGGCAACCCGACGTGCCGCGGCCTTGTCGCCCAGCGATCGCATGGCAGCCGGCGGCGGGCCAACCCAGACGAGGCCCGCATCGATCACCGCATCTGCAAAGGCCGCGTTCTCTGCCAGAAAGCCGTATCCAGGATGAATGGCGTCGGCACGCGCCGCCTTGGCGGCCGAGAGAACCGCGTCGATGTCGAGATACGTCCCTCGAAGCGGCACGATCTCGTCGGCAGCGGACGTCCACCATGCCCGTGCCTGATCCTCGGGCACGAGCGCGAGCGTGGCGATGCCGAGCTGGCGGCACGTGCGCGCGATGCGGACGACCAGCTCTCCCCGGTTCGCCACGAGCAGGCGCTCAATTGGTCGTGGTGAGCCGATTAGCTGGGCGCCCTCGAACGCCGACGCATCCACTTTGACCCTTGATCCGACCTGAACCTGGGGCAGTCGACCCTCGCGCAACCAGCGCTGAACAGTGCGCGTGCTCACGCCCAGGCGGCGCGCCGCCTCACCAGGTCCGATTGCGTCACCCACGCACGGAATGTCGTTTTTGTCGCCTTGGATGTCAACGACGTCACATAGTCGGAGCTAATCGGCACGCTTCCATGCCGGATCGCGCTTCTCGAGAAATGCGCGTAGCCCTTCCTGGCCCTCCTCGCTCGCCCTTTGACCGGCGATGCGACGCGCAGTGTGCCAGCGCGTCGATTCGTGCGGGAGGCCGCGAACCTCGCGGATGATGGCCTTGGCGGCGCGCGCAGCGTTGGGGCCGGCGGCCAGGACATCGCCAACAGCCGCGTCGACGGCGGCATCGAGCGCCGCCTCGCCTTCAACAACTTCATGAACGAGGCCGATGCGCAACGCACGCACAGCGTCGAACCTGCGGCCACTCGGGAATAGGGCTCGTGCGTGGGTCTCGCCAATCTTGGCGATCACGAAGGGCGAGATGACCGCGGGCAGGATGCCCAGGCGAGCTTCCGTGAAGCCGAACTTGGCTCCGGATTCAGTCATGACCAGATCCGAGACGGCGCACAGGCCCATGCCGCCACCCAGCGCGGCGCCCTGGACCCTCGCTATCACCGGCGCCGGGCAGGTATCGATCGCGTCGAACATCTCGGCCATGACCATAGCGTCCTGCTCGTTCTGATCGCGCGTGAGCCCGAGCGACGCCCGCATCCAGTTCACGTCGGCACCGGCACAGAACGACGCGCCGGTTCCGGCCAGGACCACGGCGCGCAACGTGTCGGCGGGCTCGGTCGCGAGTCGGACAAAGAGCTTGCGCAGCTCGCCGATCAACTCCGCGTTGAAGGCATTGTGGACATCGGGCCGATTGAGGGTCACACGGACCACTGCCCCACCTGGCCCAGTCCGTTCGACAAGCAGGTTGTCGGTCATGTCGGGTCGTACATATAGGTGGTGCGAGTGCCCAGAGCGCGCATGCCCGCCTTCTCGAGGTTGAGCGCAGACACGAGGCCGGGCTCGGCCGAGGCGCCAACCAGGTTGCAACCTGCCTCCTGCGCGGCACGGGCGCGGGCGGCGATGAAGGCGCGTTGTATGCCACGCCCGCGCGCTTCAACGGCCACTGTGGCGCCTCGCATCCAGCCGGTCTTGCCGCTGACATGGAGCGAGGCGTTGCCCACCACGCGGCCATCGATCTCAGCCACGAAGATCTGCCGCGTTCGAGTGCGAGCCAGTTCCACCATCACGCGCGGCCACGGGTCGATCGCTCCCGGCTGCATCCCCCCTGCAACTGCGTTGCCTGTCTGAAGACTCGCAAAGTCCGAGCGATCTGCGCCGTTCGCTCGACGGATCACCACCCCCGGAGGTGAGGCAAAGTCCACGATGTCGTCAGTGGCTGCGCCGTACATGTTCAAGGTCAGGTCGGGCGCGGCTCCGGGCCATGGGGACTCGGCGGCCCAGATCCAGCCGCGCGTGCCGTGTCGGTCGTAGAACTTCGTCGCCATCGAGATCAGGTTGGGCAGGCCGGCAAGGCCGTGCGCCTGATTGAATGCCGGTCCGGCCAGCTCGCGCGAGGCCGCCATCGAGACCTCTCCATCCTCCTCGATGTCGATCTCGAAACCCGCCGCGCGTGCCGCCTTCCAGGCCGCC
>JBBQEC010000017.1:0-19373 GCA_038320305.1 Candidatus Limnocylindrales bacterium
CTCCATCCCGTACATGGGCCACATCCGGATGATGGGTGCGATCCAGCCCTTCCTGAGTGGAGCGATCAGCAAGACCGTCAACATGCCTGAAGCCGCTACCCCGGAAGAGATCTCCAGCGTCTACATGGAAGGCTGGAAGCTGGGCCTGAAGGCCATCGCGATCTATCGGGATGGCTCGAAGCGCTCGCAACCGCTGAGCACGGGCAAGAAGAAGGACAAGGAAGAGACGGAGCTCGTTGCGGTGGCCGCGCCCACTAAGGCTGAGCCCGCTGGCGAGCCCAAGCCATACCGGCGCCGTTTGCCGGACGAGCGCCGAGCCGTCACGCACAAGTTCCAGATTTCGGGACACGAGGGCTACATCACAGTCGGGTTGTACCCGGATGGTCAGCCGGGCGAGATCTTCCTCAAGATGGCCAAGGAAGGTTCCACGATCAGCGGTCTGATGGACACGCTGGCGACCATGACGAGCATTTCGCTCCAGTACGGAGTGCCGCTGCGCGACCTGGTCAACAAGTTCAGCCACATGCGCTTCGAGCCATCGGGCTTCACTGGCAACAGCGAGATCCCCATTGCCAAGTCGACCGTGGACTACATCTTCCGCTGGATGGGCTCGCGCTTCCTGCCCAAGGACGATCGTGACGCGCTCGGCATCATCTCCGACGACGCATACGTCGCTGAGGCGCCGGAAGCGGCTGGCCAGTTCGGCACGGGGCTCGCTTTTGTCTCGGCGCCCATAGCCACGACGCCGGATCGCAGTGATACTGACTCCATCGGGGAGGCCGGTGGGCCCAAAGCGTCAGCGGAGACGGTTGCCGAACCTCCTCCGGCGGCTGCTGAAGTTGGCGGCACCGACCTCCCCGTCCTCTCGAATGGCCCCTCCAACGGGCATTCAAACGGCCACTCGAACGGCGGCGGCTCCGGCACTACACCTATCAAGCCACTCGACCTGGGCGGCGGCACGAAGGTCGCCTTCAGCGTGAGTGCGGACTCACCGTCCTGCTCCGACTGCGGCTCGATCATGGTCCGTAACGGCAGCTGCTACAAGTGCCTCAACTGCGGCTCCACCTCTGGCTGCTCGTGAAGTAGCCAGCCTGACCTCATGAGAGGGGGTGGTCGCTTGCGAATAGGACGCCATAAGGAGGAGACCGCCTAGCTGGTTACCAACTGGCGGTCTCACTCGTTCTGACCATCGGACCAAGGTTTGAGACCAGTCCCAACGATCAGACACGACATCCTAAGGGCTCCGTGCTAGTGCCCCAATGGGGTTCTCAACAGACATCCCCCGTGCCCCAAAGATGTGGAGAACCAATGTCGACTTTCCACACGGCCGTGCGTACGGCCGTGTTGGAGATCTATCCAAGTGGTCGCCAGGATCGCTGGCGACTCCGAGCCGGAAACGGCGAAATCGTCGCAAGCGGAGAGTCATACGTGACTCGCTATGGCGGCCATCAAGCAGTCGAAACAATCAAGCGACTCGCGCTCACAGCGCGAGTGGAGGACAAACAACTGTGAGCACATCAACGCGCAACTCAGGCAAGGCGTGGACGCCAACTCAGGTCAAGTCGCTCAATCAATTGGCCAAGGGCAACACTCCAACGCGGGTAATCGGCCTCAAGCTGGGTCGGACTCCCGCCGCGGTTTACACCAAGGCAAGTGAGAAAGGCATCTCGCTCAAGCCGACGAACCAGAGCCCTCGCGGCTAATTAAACGGTCTGGTGGCTCGAGCGATAGGGCCACCAGACAACGCCAGTTCAGATCAGGCGCTTCAGATCCTCGATTGCCGCGGCAACTTCGGCGTGGCGGGCCTCGATCTCCGCGATGAGTTCGGCCGGCGTTCGCGTGTCGACGTCTGACTTGGCGTTTGGGTTGACCGCCTTCAGATCGAACGTATTCGCCTCGATCTCTGCTCGAGTTACGGTCCATGAATGGTCCGAGTCAGCACGTGACTCCATAAGTGCGAAGAACTCGTCGAAGCGGTCCAGCGTCAGCGGTTGTTTCTTCGTGACCTTGACATCAGAGAGGTCGTAGTACCAAACGCGCTCGGTCGGACCACCTTTCGTGAAGAACAACAAGTTCGTTTTCACACCGGCACCTGCCGACGAGAACACACCGGGTGGCAGCGAGACGATGCACCACAGGTCGCAGTCGTCGAGCAGTTTGCGCTTGGTTTGGACGAAGGCCGTCTCCGTGGTCCGGAAGAGGACGCCTTCGTCGATCACCATCCCACACCTGCCGCCGGGTTTGACCGAGTCGATGACGTGTTGCAGGAAAAGCACCTGAGTTGCGCCGGTCTTGTAGGCGAACTTTGTCTGGGCCTCCTTGCCCTCCTTGCCGCCGAAAGGCGGGTTCATGAGGATTACATCGAACTGGCTTGGCGCCCCCGCGAACAAGCCGCCGTAGACCTCCTGGCCGGTCAGCGTGTTGCCGTGCCAGATATGCGGATGGTCGATCCCGTGCAACACAAGGTTGGCAAGGGCGATCGGGTAGACCAGGTCAGCCTTCTCTCGGCCCCAGAATGTCTCCTCGCGCAGGCAGGTCAGCGCATGCGCCGTGGCGGTCGATCCCAGCCGCTCGCGCATCCATTCGAACGACTGCGCCAGGAAGCCGCCTGTCCCGCAGCCCGGGTCGTACACGGTTTCGCCAACCCGAGGGTCGACCGTCCGAACCATCGCCCGGATGACCTCGCGCGGGGTGAAGAACTGGCCGCCGTCGTTGTTCTTCTCGCCCATCTTGAGCAGCAGTCCCTCGTACGCTTGCGAGAGCGTGAAGACGTGCGTGTTGTCGACCGCGTCCTGTCGGATCTCGTGAACCCGGTCCAGGATGTCGAGCAGGTTGCGTTCGGTGTCGACGTTGATCTTGTCGACGGCGCTCACGACCTGGCTGATGACCTTCTGACGTGCTCCAGCCCCGGGGCGATCACCCAAACCGTGCAAGTACGGAAGCAATTCACCATTGACGAAGGACAGGTATGAGCCCATCGCGACATCCGTCAGCTCCCGGCGCTTTGGGCCATCGGGCGCGGCCCAATCGCGCCACCGAAACGGCGCCTCCAGGGACGGCGTGAAGCCGACACCAACCGCAGCCGCTTCCTCCGCCTCGAGCGCTTCGCGCTCGTCGAGGATACGAAGAAAGAGGATCCACGACAGTTCTGGTACGTACTGCAGGGCGCCCGCGTAGTTGGCGCGGCGCATGACGTCGGCGATCTGCTTTATCGCGGCATTCACAGAAGACGGCGTTGCCAGCCGACGCACTCCGGTCATGAAATCTTTTGGACCGAATGGCCGGCGTCGGCAACTAGCTCGCCGATTGCAGGCCGCTTATGGCTTGAACTCACGGCAGGACTTGAATCCGGTTGCCCTCGTCGAACGACTTGATGAAGCCATCCTCCCTCGCTCGACGCCCGGCCAACTCGTCCGCTGTAAGCACCACTTCATTGACCGGACGACTGATCTCGCGACCGGCTTGCTCTAAGCGATCGGTAAGTTCGTCGCGATCGGGGGCACCTACGACAAGCAAGTCAACGTCTGAGTTGGGACCCATTGCTCCGGCGGCATAGGAGCCGAAGATAACCGCCGACTCAACTCCTCCGAGGTCTCCAAGAATCCTGCGCAGAATCTGTTGAGCACCGGATGTCTCACGGATGATCTCGGCCATTGAGCGGTACAGGACCGATTCAGGGGGAACGCTGTAGTAGACCTGCCGGCCCTCACGAGTTCGCGCGACCACGCCGGCTTGTTCCAGCCGAGTGAGCTCACGTCGTGCAGTCCCCGCGCTAGTTCCGACACGCCTTGCGATCTCGCGCAGGTGCAGCCTGCCCTCCGGGTCCAAGAGGACCGTTGCCATGATCCGACGCCGGATCTCTGACCGCCCGAACAGCTGCCAGGTTGCCTCGCCAGCTGTCTTGTACTCGTCCACGAGTACATTCGTACTCCGTTACGAGTACATATGTCAAGCCGCGCTGAACGCTTCCCGCACTAGTGCTGGGATCATCGCCCCAGTCGCCTGAGTCACGAGGCTAAGACTTTCCTTGGCGCGATCCAGAGCCGCGAGTCGCATGGTTAGGGCGGACACGATTTCGCGCTGTACTCCGAGCGGCGGAACGGGAATCACCAACGATCCCAGATTCTTGCGACTAATACGCGCTCTAGTCGCGCCGGAGGCCTCGTTGAGAACCATTTGGTACCACCGAGGGCTGTTCATGTAGGCGACGGCATAGTGAGGATCGAGCTGATCTGGCTTAGGTCTGAATATAGCCACGTCGACGGCTGTGATCGCCGGGAAGCCGATGTCGGGCAGAATGCATGCACGCCCAATCGGGTCGGCCATCCGAGATATGAGGACGTCGCCCCCTCTTAGAATCGTGCAGCCAAGCTCAAGGGCTCGCTCGCTAGAAATGAAGCGCTGCGACCGAAGACGCAATATGCCAGCCCCGATGTCTCCCACCTGGAGGAGCCGTACGCCGTCCGGTGCATAGTCGGCGTTAAGGATCCAGTCACCGTCTGTCAGCCACCCAAGGGTGCTGAGGCTTGAGTGCTGAGAGTCACCAAGTGAGTCGAACGCCGCAATCACCGTCGCCTTGCGCAGCGCCTCGGTCTCGGTCCTCTGCTGAACCAACTTGGACAGAGTGTTCTCCACGGAGGCGAGTTGGGCGGTCAGGCGGGCGGCAATGCGGCGCTGTTCATCAATCGATGGCATCGGCATTTCGACCGCCATCACCTCCTCAGTGCGGATACGCGGTAGCTGACCCGGCGTCGTCCCGATTGGGGCACGTTCAAGAAATTGAGGGCTCCGCAGGTATGCGGCCACGTAGTCGCTATCGGCCCCAACTCGAATCTTGAAGACGTACTGATCGACGGAGCAGTATCCGTCCATGTCGGCGAGCCACACCTTGTTGAGATAAGGCCGAAGATAGCCGTAGACAATGTCACCGGGATAGAAGCGCGCCTTGCGACCGGTTAGCTCCTCCAGACGGATCCCAACGGAACCGATGCGTCGGCCTGTGCCCGGCTCGATGTGTTCCAGGCCGACGAATGTCGCTTGGCCGGTAGGATGATCCCGAGGGTGGACGATCTCGTTGCGGAGCTCGATTACCTCGCGGAGCGGGACCTCTTTCATGCAGAGAAGAGGCGCTCCTTGGTCGCGCGGAGGATGTCGGCTGGGGTGCCCAGAGCGCGCAATGCTGAAAGGCCGCCGGCAGCCTCGACTTCGGGTGTCCTGAGCACGCCTGGATCCTCGAGCTCCTCCGTGCCGGCCTTGGCGAACTGGCGGGCGAGGGCGCGCAGGGTGGCGGAGGTCGGCGCTGGCAGCTTGGCCAGCCAGTCGGTCGCTTTGTAGTCGAACGCATCCGCGCGTTCGATGCGCGTTTTGGGATCGATGCCGTAGCCGAGTTCCGCCAGGACGTCATAAAGGTCGTAGTCCTGCATCTCTTCGACTTGGCGAATGAGCGGCGCGGATCGGCCGCTGTCGGGCAGTGCCTCGATCATCGTCTTGCGCTCGGCCGGAACGATCCATCGATCGCGAAAGATGTCAACCGTTGGCGCCTGATTGAGGAGGCGCTCGGCCATGCGCTCCTTGTATTCCTCGAGAGTGACCGGCTTGGTCTGACCCTCGACGGTGGTGAGGATGGCGATGCCGGCGTCCTCGACGCGGACTTCAATGCCCTGCACTTGCAGAGTGCGTTCGGGCGCTGCCGGCTCCGGCGTGGACGGGTCGTCGCGCTCAATGGTCGCTCGCGTGCGAAAGGCTTCGCCGAACAGCCGGGTTGCGCCGGTGTAGTCGTAGACACGGAACATCAGCTTGCCCGACGCCGGATCGAGCCGCGTACCTCGGCCGATCATCTGGTAGAAGCTGATCGGCGATCGGACGTACTTGAAAAAGACGATGTTGCGGACCACGGGCACGTCCACGCCGGTCGTCAGCAGGTCCACGGTCGTAGCGACGAAGTGGCTGCGCGACGCACCTCGAAGGTCAGCCAGGTACTGGCCACCCTCGCTGGCAGCAGTGCACTTGAAGGCGTATGGGTCTGCGCGTTTCTTGCCGTTCGTCGCGCACCAGTCGGCGTACAGATTGTGTAGTGCAATGGCCACGGCGTCCGCGTGGCTGTCACGAGCACAGAACACGATCGTCTTCTGTTCCGGACCACCTGTAGCCAGCAGATTGGCGAAAAGGTCGGCAGCCATCGCGAGCACTCGCTCGGGCAGCTGGACACGACCTTCAAATGTGGATGCCTCGTACTTGTCTCGTGCATCCGCCGAAGTGAGGATCTCGCCAGTGCGCGCGTCCGCAATCGTCGCCCCGCCCAGATCGTCGCGATCTAGACCTGTCTCTCGCTCGGCGAATGGGCTGGCCTCGAGGAAGATGTCGCGCCGAACGATCTCGCACGCGGCGAGGTAGCCGTCATCGATGCCCTGGCCGATGTCGTACTCGTAGACAGGCTCCCCGAAGTGCCGGACGTTGTCGGCGCTGACCTCTTCGTCGGCCCTCGCCTCCTTCGTCTTGGGGTAGTCGAGCTCGCGCGGCGTCGCGGTCAGCCCAATCTGTACGGCGTTGGGGTTGCGCTTGAGGACAGCGGACCACTTGCCCCACGCCGATCGGTGGCATTCGTCGATCACGATGTGGCTGAAGTAATCCTCGGGATAGTTGGTGGTCAGAAAACTGGCGTCGGAGTCGTCCGAGTCGATGTCCAGGGTCTGGTAAGTGGCAATGAGGACGCGCGCGTTCTTCTGAGGATTGGCGCCACTTGCCGACGCCGCGTCACTCCCAAAAGCGTTATGGAACGCACCAAGGCCCTGGGCACGGAGTTCGTCGCGATCGCAGACGAAGAGGGCACGTCTGAGCTGCCCGGCGTCGGCGATCTTGCGCATGAGGTTGACGGCGATGAAGGTCTTGCCCGACCCAGTTGCCAGGCTGAGCAGTGCGCGCTTCTCGCCGACGGCGATCTTTTCAAGGACCGCCCGAATCGCGGCGTCCTGATAGTAGCGGCGGCTCGTTTCACCGCCGCGGTACGGCGCGAGGAGGGGCCAAGCCGCAAGGCTGGTGAGGTCGACGCCTGTCGCATCCTCGTATGCCGCGCGCATGTGGTCCGGACTGGGAAACGTTGACATCGGTTGCGGCGTCGGCGTGGATTTGCCGGTGCGCGAGTCGTACAGCACCCACAGATGGCCGTTGGTTGCCAACAGGAATGGCACGTTCAAACGCCTGCAGGCTCGACCGTATTCTTTGGCCTGCTCGAAGCCATATGCCGGTGGCTTGCCCGCGTCCTTGGCCTCGAGAATGGCCACCGCTACCGGTTGAGCATCAGGCGCAATCTTGATGCGGAGGGTGTAGTCCGTCCGTCCGTGGGTCTGGCGTCGCGGCCGTCCGTCGAGGATCTCGATCGCGCCAAGCGTCTCTTCGCGCTTGATCAGATCCTCGGTCCAGCCTCGTGCATGAAGCGCCGGATCTATCAGCGTGGTGCGAGTAGTCGCCTCGTCCAGTGGTGACATGTCCTGGTCATAGTGACGGTTTCTGACCCCTCGGTCAGGAACGAATTTCCGGCCAACGCACCGACGGGAGACATGGAAAGGCCCGCGACCGGATGGCCGCGGGCCTTCGCTCGATCCGCAAGGCGGGGTCAGGCGGTGACGGCGGCTTTACCGGTGTCGAGGACCTGCTCCGACGGCGCGGCTGTCATCGGCGCGCTGATGTCGACGCCATGGAGAGCCTTGGCGCGCTCCACGAACCAGGTCGTGAACTCGTCGGTGCCCGTCGACATCATCCCGAAGGACTTGGCGGGATCGTCGCCTTCAAGTGTGACGATGACGAGGTCGCCCATTGGGGTGGGCTGCAGGAACGTAACTTCGTGGACGCCGGCACGCTTGCGCGATGCGACGAACTCCGCGTTGCGAGCTCCGTTCAGCTCGGCAATGAAGCTCCTCCACTCGTCCGTCTTGCCGGGAAGGATCGGGAATGCAACGGCCATCAAGGCCATGGAAACCTCCGTGGGCACATCCGTGCTCGGGACGACAGGTCGGGCTCGCAATTGGCACTGCACGACGAAAGCGACCTTCTTGGACGCCGCACTGGAGAGAGTCCGCGGACCCTCATGCCTCCCTGCCGACGAGTCAAGTATGCGCGCGCCCACACATAGGCCAATGAAAAGCCGCCCGCATTGCTGCGGACGGCTTTTTTTGCGACTGAGGAACGCCTAAGCGGCGTGAACTCGGTTCGCCCGCTCGCCCTTGGGGCTGTCCTCGATCTCGAACGTCACAGCCTCGCCACCGACCAGGCGGTCGAAGTCGAGAGTGGAGTCGAGCGAGTTGCGGTGGAAGAAGTATTCCTTCGCATCCGATGCAGCGATGAAGCCGAAGCCGCGATCGGCGACGACCTTCTTGATGGTACCGGTGGCCATAATGACCCTCCAAGTCTTCCCGAACACAGATCCTGACGCACGATCTGTCCGAGAAGTGGTCGATCACACGGTGCCACCGCGCACTGCGGCGAACAACCACGGTATCTCATCGAACAAATGTTCGCGTCGCGTGCGCCAGTCGAACCTGACAAGCTCTTCGAGCCGCCTGCGACGCTGCGCATCACGATGCTATTGTTCGTGCATGCGTACGACGGTAACATTGGATCCTGATGTTGCCGCGGCCGTCGAGCAACTGCGCAAGCGCGGTATCGGCGTCAGCGAAGCGATAAATGACCTTGCGCGCTCCGGACTGACCATCAAACAGGCGCGCAAGCCCTTCCGCCAGCGCCGGGCATCGTTGGCGCTGAAGATCGACGTCACGAACGTCGCGGAGGCGCTCGAGCAACTCGACGGCCCGGGCGCGCGCTGATGCTGGTTGACGCCAACCTGCTGCTTTACGCCGTGGACTCGCGGTCGCCGCACAACGAACGGGCGGCATCGTGGCTGAGCGAACAACTGAACAGCGCCACTCGCGTGGCCTTGCCGTGGGAGTCACTCGCGGCCTTCGTTCGCATCGCCACTCACCCTCGTGCCGCGGACCGGCCCATGACGCCAACTGAGGCGTGGGATTTCGTCAGTGACTGGCTGACCGTTCCCACGGTCTGGATCCCGACTCCCACGGACCGTCATGCCGAGGTCTTCGGCGACCTGGTCACGAAATACCGGCTCGCGGGCAACCTCGTGCCGGACGGTCATCTCGCTGCGCTGGCCATCGAGCACGGACTCGAGATGTTTTCCGCAGACACCGACTTCGCGCGCTTCAGCGAAATCCGCTGGACAAATCCACTCCGCGAGTAGAGCGCCCCAACACGCTCTAAGTCTCCGTGCTGGTTCGCTGACGGAGCTGGGCGATGTGCGCGCCGACGGCTGCCGTGTGCGCCCAACCCGCGTATGCATTTGACGGCACACGATAGGGTGCCCTCTCCTCCGCCAGGCCTTGATCCGCAGCTCCGATCAGCAGCCCGGAAGCACCCGCGGCGTCGGCCAACCTCCGGTCGAGCGTGGCCAACCGTGAGTCGGTCGCCAGCGCCAGCGACAGGTACATGGCGTCGTAGGCAGACAGGCCGTGGCGAACCATCTGGTCGATGGCGAGCAGGAGAAGGGGTCGGTCGGGATCGATCGTCCTGATCGCCAGAGCATCGAGATCGACAAAGTTTTCGACCACGGCTGCGGGCGGCTGGGCATGCCGCCGAATGAGCGAGTTGCTGACTTCGATCCAGAAGTGAGATGGAACGAGCAGCTCGGCGGAGACA
Organism: Candidatus Limnocylindrales bacterium; assembly: GCA_038320305.1. Lineage (GTDB taxonomy): Bacteria > Chloroflexota > Limnocylindria > Limnocylindrales > CSP1-4 > JALYGJ01. Next base: position 9,703 of record JBBQEC010000017.1, read on the forward strand.
CGAGCCCAATCCGCCAAGGCGGCCTTGACGGCCGGCGAGCTGATCTCGTTCCTCAGGTAAGCGATCGCGACCGACGCGTCGATCACGACACGTTCACCCATTTACATCCTCCGGGTACTCCGGATAGCCGTTCGGGTCGTCTCGGGAACGCTCCTGACGCATCAGCTCGGCCGCATCAGGAGTGCCCGGAGGACTGGGATGCGTCAGAGCCAGGAGCTCACGGCGCGCGTCGATGCGCGCCATGGCGGCGAACCGGCGTTTCTTGAGCTCCTCGGCATCATCGTCCAGGCGCGCGCCGTCCTCCACTGAGACGAGCATCGCCAGCGGCCGATGATCGCGCTCGACCAGGAATCGCTCGCCCGCTGAGGCCGCATCCAGGATCGACCCCAACGAGCGGCGCAGGTCAAGCGGCGTGATGTGTCTCATAGTCAGCCATCATAGCCCACTATTACACGAGCAGGACTGCGCCGGCAATTGGCATTGGCAAATCTGCCTTCTGGTGATCGTGAGTGATCAGTCAGCGGGCGCTCAGTACCCGCGCCGCGGGCCACCTGTGTTGCCTCGAATGAGCCCCCACAGGCGTCGAATTGCCCACAACCGAAACAGCAGACTCCACATGTCTTCTCCGCATACTTGCTCCACGTGCCCGCACGTTGGCGCGGTCGAACCGATTGAAGCCAAGCACCCATTCGGATGTAACCGCAGGCGGGGGCTCGGAGAGCACAACTACGTAGCAAATTGTCCGCCGGAATTACGGTTCGACGCTGTCAGCCGCATTGGAGCGCTGCCCTTCTTGATATGTATCGCGCGCCTCCGCCTCCGTAACATCGGCCATCGCGGAGTCGGCGTCAGCGTCGAGTAGGCCCACAGACGCCGACTGCGCCGCGAGGCGCGCGCTTCTGGCCGTTTGCCGGCTGATGCCTCGGCAAGGCTCATCGAATCGAGCGCGGATTTCGCGGCCAGTGCCGTGGCTGCCTGCCGCCTCTGCAGTCTCTTCGGGCACTGGAGTCCCCAATCGCTTCAACGTGAGCATTTCGAACGGCCGTTCGAGGACATGGTAGGCTTGGTGCACTTCGTGTTCGTTGGGCGCTCCGGTCTGCGCCCCGGTAATTTCCGTTCGATCTCGACATCCACTTAAGCCCTGACCGGGCCCCGCCAAGAGCGGGAGGGCCTCGTCAGGAGCTATTCACTCGTGTCTTTCGATCAACTTGGGCTGACGCCCGAACTCCTCCGTGCTGTCGCGCAGCAGGGCTACACAGAGCCCACGCCCGTGCAGCTCGACTCCATCCCGCACGTCCTTGCCGGCCGCGACCTGCTCGCTGGCGCACAGACGGGCACAGGCAAGACTGCCGCCTTCGTGCTGCCGATCCTCCAGCGCCTGAACGCGCTTCCGGCAAACGCCATCCTGCCGACCAACGGTGCCGCGCCGGCCAACGGCCAGCAGCCAGGCAACGGCCAGCAGTATGGCAACAGCCAGCAGCCGACCAACTACAACAACAACCGCAACGGCTACAACCGCAACCAGAACTACAGCGGCCGAAATAACCGCCAGCAGTTCAACAACCAGCCGGTCGGTCCCCGCCAGCCGATCCGCGTCCTGGTCCTCACCCCCACCCGCGAGCTCGCGCTCCAGGTCGAGGAAAGCGTCCGCACCTACGGCGCCCAGCGCCCGATTGCCTCGGTCGCGATCTACGGCGGCGTCGGCTTCGACCCGCAGGTCCGCCGTCTCCGCCAGGGTCCGCAGATCGTGGTCGCAACACCAGGTCGGCTGCTCGACCACGTGACGCAGCGCACGATCGACCTCTCGCGCGTCGAGGTTCTCGTCCTCGACGAGGCAGACCGCATGCTCGACATGGGTTTCATCAACGATATCCGCAAGATCCTTGCCCTGCTCCCCACGGCGCGCCAGAACCTGCTGTTCTCGGCGACCTTCTCGACCGAGATCCGTCGCCTGGCCGCGGACTTCCTCAAGGATCCGGCCTTCGTCCAGGCCACGGCCAAGAACACGGCGCCCGCGCTGGTTCGCCAGCTGGTCATCCACGTCGATCGGAGCCGCAAGCGCGACCTGCTCAGCAAGCTCGTCAAGTCGGGCCGCATCTACCAGGCGCTCGTCTTCACGCGCACCAAGCACGGCGCCGACCGCCTCGCCCAGCAGCTGATCCTCGACGGCATCACCGCTGTCGCGATCCACGGCAACAAGAGCCAGCCGCAGCGCGAACGCGCGCTCAACGACTTCAAGCGCAACAAGGTCGCGATCCTGGTCGCGACGGAGGTCGCCGCGCGCGGCCTGGACATCGAGTCCCTCCCCCACGTCATCAACTACGAACTGCCCATGGTCGCTGCCGACTACGTCCATCGCATCGGCCGCACCGGTCGCGCCGGCGAGGAAGGCGATGCGATCAGCCTCGTCTGCGTCGACGAGCGCCCACTCCTTGCGGACATCGAGCGCCTGCTCGGTCACCGCATCGATACTGAGGCCGTCGAGGGCTTCGCCGTGGACCCGAGCATCCGCCCTCAGGCGATCCAGCTCCGGTCAGCGGACCACCAGGCGCGCCGCTTCGGCGGACGCCCCCAGGGCACCCGACCGGCCACGGGCTACCCAACCGCCAACCGACAGCCCAGTCGCCCACAGCCGTACGGTCGACCGCAGCAGCAACAGCGGACCTCGGGCCATGGCTCAGGTGGCCATGGCTCAGGTGGTCGCAACCAGAACCAGGGTTCAATCGGCCGCCCGCAAAGCCTCCCCGGCGAGCGTCTCTCCCGCTCGTCCTAGCAGGGCGGGGCACCTGGCGAGCGTCACGTACCGGACGACCATGACGCAGGTCTCGTCAGTCAGCCCGCGACGCGCTGAAGGCGTGGCGTCGCTCGCCGCGCGGGAGTAGTCCAGCGAGCCGGCGGGAATCGCCGGTTACAGACACTCCCCGCTCGACCGCCATCGGGCGCTCGATCCGGCCAAGTAGCAGAGCGACCATGGGTTCGAGCGGCCCGGCCAGGACGATGTCGGCAGGCAGGTCAGCACCGTCTACGAGATGCACCTGGCCGCGTGACGAAACTAGCGTCGACGGCTCCATATCGCTGGGCATGAGACGGACAGTTAGCTCCTTTCGGGCCGGATCGGTACCCTCAAATCGGGCGATGACCATGTGGCGTATCCAGTTCGGCCGGAACTGATCCGTGCCGCGCGGCCGCGCCATCAGCGGACCTGCCCAACGGCCGAGCGCGTAGACCACTTCGTGCAGGTCGTTGCCCCACGGCGTGAGCCCGTAGCCGCCGTCAGCGTGGCGTTCCACGACGCCGTCGTGCTCGAGGCCACGCAGACGCTCGACGAGCAGGTTGGACGCGATCCCGGGCAGACCCTCGGCGAGTTGGTTATAGCGGCGCGGGCCGTCCAGCAGCTCCCGGACCACGAGCATCGTCCACCGATCGCCGATTACATCGAGTGCACGCGCGAGCCCACAGTACTGGCCATACGTCTTCATGGCTCAAAGTATGCACTTGACATTCACAAGTTGTCCACTCTAGATTCGCTACTTCACAACGATGCGAAGGAGCGCCGGAAATGGACAACACCAGAGACATCGCGACGGAGTATGCGACCGCAGCGGGCAACAAGGACTACGAGCGACTCGCTCAACTCGTTCACCCGAACTCGACCTTCACTGGCACGGTCAGGAACGAAACTCACGGAGGCGCGGCGTTTGTCGACGGCTTCCGAAACCTGGCGCCCGTCACTATCCGCCACGAGCTGCGAACGGTCATCGCCGACGACGACGGTGCCGCCATCCTTTACGACCTGGTCACCAACACAGAGGTCGGCTCGGTCCTGTGCACGGAGTTCTTGACCTTCCAGGACGGGCTGATCAACTCGAGCACACTCGTCTTCGACTGGCGCCGCTGGCCCGAGGTACTACAACAGCTGCAGGCAGGTGGCGCGACTCGACTTCGAACAAGAACCGCCTAAGACGAAGCCCATGCGCCGCGCGCCGCCACGAAGGTGAGGAAGGCGCCCCCAAAGCCTCCCCGGCGAGCGTCTCTCCTGCTCCGGTTAGGAACTTACCCGTCGGCTGCGGCGCGCGCTACGCCTGCTGCAGGATGGGTTTACGGATCAGTTCCTGAAGCGCGGCAGACTCGGGCCGGAGCAGCTCGGTGATGCGCTCGCGGTTGACGTCTGCGACAACGATCTGGCCGATCTCGGTCCGAACGACCGAGAAGATGTCCAGCTCTTGCATGCGCTGTGTCTGGGATCGATTGTCCTCGGTCGGCGTCAAGTAGTGCAGTGAGCGGGCGTGGTAGCGATGAATCAGGAAGAGCTGAACGATCGTCATCAGCCGCCGGCGGCGGATCGAAGGCGCTGTGTTCTGATCGCGGATCGACAGGATGCTCCGACCGCGCCGGTCGACGACGCTGGCAAAGATCACGTTGGCGAGCTGTTCGTCTGAGACATCGAGGACGCGCAGCTCGAGCAGGTCTGATCCGGCGGTGTGCGGCCGCAGCTCGACGCGGATCGGGCCAGGCTGATCCCAGCGAGTTGCCCATTCGGCGAGCCAGCTTTCGAGCAGCTTGGTCGGAACCTCGGTCTGGACCAGATGCTGAGCCTGGGTTGATCCCTTGCCCATCGCCTTGGTCGCTGCCGTCCGGCCAGAGGCGGCCATCAGCGCAGCGTCGAGACGGTCGCCGCCGACCAGCGTTTGCGGGGTTCGGTAGGGGGATTCGAGCAGCCGGAACTTGCGCTGGAGGCGGGCCAGGGCGAGCATCCCGTCTTCTTGCAGCGCACGGGCGAACTCTTCTGCGGCGAGGCCGTCGATCTGGTGGCCGCCATAGGTGATGAAGTTGAAGACGAAGCCCAGCTTGCCGAGATCGACCGGAAAGCGGCGCATCTCGTCGTCGCTCATGCCGGTCGTATCCCAGTTGAAGGATGGCGACAGGTTGTAGGCGAGCATCTTGTCTGGATACTGGGCATGGATGGCGTCGGCAAACCGGCGCGCGTCGGCCAGATCAGCGGTCTTTGTCTCCATCCAGAGCAGGTCGGCGAATGGCGCCGCAGCGAGAGACTTGGCGATCGCGTAGTCGATCCCGCCCTGGACCTGGTAGTAGCCGTCCGGTGTCTTGGGCAGCTCCGGGTCCCAGCTGGCCACGATGCCGAGTAAGTCGGCCCTGGCCCGGACCTCGGAAAGGGACGCGCGCCCGGCAAATGCCTGCCAGTTCTCGAGCGTCGTATCGAACGGCTCACCCTCGCTCATCCGGAGCTCGAGGACGTCGGCCACTGCCTGGCCGTAGGTCTTGAGGTCGGCTTCGGCCTGCCAGATCTCGCCGTAGCGAGTGCCGATGGCGTCCTGAAGATCGTCCGTCGAGTTGCCGGCGTGGGCCTCGAGGGCGCTCGCGGCGCTCTGCTCTATGAGCGCCATCAGCCCGACCTGCGCGAGCCACGCGACTGCCTTACGCAATTCGTCTTGCGGGATGGCGAACAAGAGGTGGCCGCGGACCTCGTCCAGCCCAAGATCGTGCAGCGTCTTCTGGATTGCCAGGAAACCCACTCGGTAACTGGGCAGCTCGAGGTTTGTCGCGCCCAGGATGAACGGCTGGTCGCGCTCGTCGCTGCTGTTATCGAGGAACGTCGCCGACTCCGCGTCAGTTCGGGCCACGATGATGCCCGGCACCCGCATCACGTCAAGTTGTAGACGTGCTGCGTTCAGCCGCTTGTTCTGCTCGTCCTGAGCGACGAGGACCTTTCCGGCCTGGTGACCGCATTTCTTGGCGCCCGGCTTCTGGTCCTCAATGTGGTAGCCCGGCACGCCGATTTCAACGAACCGCCGGACGAGGTTGCGGACGTGGGCGTCGCCGCCATGCCCTGTGTCCGCATCGGCAATGATGAATGGTCGAAAGTCGACCTCAGGCGTGGCCCGACGCTGCTCGTCAGTCATCTGCGAGCGGGCGAAATGCTGGTTCTTATCGGCGCCGAGGAGCGCGCGCACCAATGCGGCCGCCTCGTCGGGCACCTGGCTGAGCGGGTAGCTGGCAAGGTCCGGACCGGGATCCTCTGTGGTCGAACCCTTTGCCGACGTGGCCCAGCCACCAAGGTATATGGCCTCGATTCCGAGGCGCTTCATGACGACAACCTGACCCGGCGAGTAGGGACCGAACGTCGTGATCTGCTCCCCTCGGGCGTGCAGATCACGAAGCCGGGCGTAGAACGCCTGGGCCGCGTCGCGGGCGACCGTATATTCCTGGCCGATCGTGCCCTGCTGAGCGGCGACGTCGCGACAGGTGTGGAGTCGAACGGTGCCGTCGAACCGAGGTTGGGCGAACCACTCCCGGGCCATTGCGACCTGCGCTTCGAACGCGATCATCTCCGTCGCCTCAGCCACGTCAATCGTTCTCGTGGTCCCTGGGGCAGTCGAACGGGCACTCGCACTCGGACATGTACCTGTAAAGCGGCACGGCCGGCTGAATGACCGCCTCGCCGTCCACGGCATCGAGGCCGAGATTCCAGCGCCGCATCAGCTCAAGGGAGCGGGCGGTCTGGTCGATGGGTTGGCGAATACGCAGATGGATTTTCACTGGGGGAAGTCCTCTCGATGCAGCCGAGATCCGGCTGGATACCGACCTTACGTGGTATATAGCGATCAGTCCAATCGAATATATCGTATTTACTCATCAGCGGAACTGATCGTTGAGCTCAGGAGACAACGCGATGCTTCTCGCCCAGATCGAAGCGCTAATCGAAATCGCCCGACTGGGCAACATGCGCCGCGCCGCAGATGCCCTGTCGATCAGCCAACCCGCGCTCACCGCCCGATTGCAGGGGCTCGAGCAGGAGCTCGATGCCATACTCTTCCAGCGGACCCATACCGGGATGGTTCTTACTCCCGCCGGTCGCGCCTTTCTGCCCCATGCCGACCGGGCGGTGGAGGCGCTGGAGACCGGCAGCTCACTCGTCCGCGAAGTGGAGCACGGCGTCATTGGCGAGCTCGCGCTCGCGGTCGCGCCCGCCGTCAGCGCCTATGTCCTGCCCGAGATCCTGGGTCGTTTCACGGAACGACACCCGGACGTGCGGCTGCGCGTGCGCACCGGGCATTCGGAAGAGATCCTTGACCTCGTCGCGCGCGGCGAGGTCGAGCTGGGCATCGTCCGCCAGCTCCGCGATGAGCACGTCCGCAGCCGGCCGCTGTACGAGGACGAGCTGGTCTTGATCTGTCGGCCGGACGATCCGTTTGCCGGGGCCGGCAGCGTCGATGTATCGGAGATCAACCACGCCCAGCTCATAATGTTCGACCGAACCTCGAGCTACTTCGAGCTGACCAATGCCCTGTTCCGGGCCGCCGGCGTCGTCCCGCGCGGCGTGACCGAAGTTGACAACATTGAAGCCGCCAAGCGGATGGTCGAACGCGGACTCGGCGTCGCGATGTTGCCCGGCACGGCAGTCGCCGACGCCCTCGCGGCGGGCTCGATCCGCGAGGTCGGGCTCGTTGGAGCAACCAAGGTCCGACGCCAGATCGTGGCCATCGAGCGGCTGGGCGACCGGCCCAGGTCGCCCTTCCTGGCTACGCTGTGGAGCCTCCTCGAGCGGATTCCCGAGCTCATCCCGCGCGCATTTCCGATCACACCCCCAGGGCCGCAATCGGATGCAAATCCGGTCGGTGGCAAATCCGGCGACGAGCGCATCGTCGAAACGATCTGGTGACCCGCGTTACGCCAAAGTGCGCTGGCTGATCTCCTCCGCCCGCTCGACGAGATCGGCCACCTCGGCGTAGCGTGGCTTTACGACGCTGACTGCCCAGCGAAGTAGCACGCTGCCGAAAACGGGCTCGGTCACGGCAAGCGCCAGCTTGCGCCGCTCCAGCCGAGCAGCGATAGGCTCAGCCCCGACCTTGCGCGCTGCCTTGAGAGCGGCCCGGTCCCACAACCGCAGACGACGCGACTTGAACGTCACCTGCGTGCCTTCGGCGTCGGCGAAGGCACGCAGCGCGTCCAACGAATGTGGCGCGAGCGACAACGGGCCAAGCGAGTGGATATTGCCGCTGGCGGCACGCTTTACCTCGCCGAACGTGCCGCGCGGGATGCCCGCCTCCTCCAGGATGCGCCGCGGGATGGGCTTGTCGTAGCGCCGACCCAGGACCCATGGGAGCATCTCCGGCGAGCGGCTGATCCGCTGAGTTACGCGGTAGTCGTGAGCACCGAAGGTCGGCAGCGGCACGTGCACGAAACCGGTTCGCAGCCGCCACTCGCCGAATGACGAACCGGACTGATCAGAGCGCCACAGCAACGGCCGTGGCGGACGGTTCATCCACCACATGCCGTCGCCAATGAACGCGCTGACAAGCATGCTGCCCTCGAGATCATTTTCCATTGCCGAGAAGACGACCTCTTCGCCGGTGAAACCGGTTGCCAGGAACTCGGCCTCCGGCAGATCCGTCCGACGCTGGTACGCGAGGCGTTCAAACGACCTGACGTCCATGCCCAGGCTCCGGCCAACGAACTCGCCACTGTCCGATAGCGAGATCATGCCGCGCGTCGGCTTGCCGTCACTGATCGTTACGGCACGCGTGCCGCCGAGCTCAGTCGCTAGAACGGCAACGGCAGCGCCGTCGTAACCCGACGAGATAGTCACCCGCGCCTCGCGTCCGGGAGCGTTGGCCAGCGCGGAACCGAGGGCTGCGGACAGCCGACGGCGGTAGTCGCAGAAGTCCGTAAAGGTCTCCTCGCGAGGCTTGGGCACGGCGGTGAGTCGGCCTGCCCGGTCTATACGCACGTTGTCGTGGAACCAGGTCTCGATGTGCCCATCCGAAACGGGCAACGTGCTGTGCGTCACACCATCGACCGACTCGTTGAACAGAGCCGGATAGGCGACGTCTGGGCTCAGCTCAAGACCGGTTGCCGTCACAAGCCCGGCCAGCGAGTTCGCCGCGATCACCGCACCAGGAAGCTGGCGGACGTAGATGCCTTCGAGCATGTGGCCGGGAGGCACGAGGTACAGGCTGCCTCCGTCGCGCAGCACGCCACTGCCGAAAGGCATGGTCGAACGCAGCGGCCCCAGGTCGCCATCGCCTCCGACCCAGGTCCCTTCGAAGATACCCGCAGCAGATGGCACGACCGCGCTGCCGAAGTACAGGTCGGCGACAGGCGGCCTCACAAGCGCGATCCACGCGCCGCGGGGCAACGACTCGAGCGGATGGTGGCGGACTCGCCAGCCACTCTCTGGCGTGGACGCCCCATGCCGAATCGGCGACTCGACGGCAGGTGCGGCCGAGTCAGGTCGCTGGTGCAAGGTCCAAATGTACGCGACGCGTGCGACGATTCCTCGGCCGCCGCGACGGCGTGGCCCCGCCAGATTTTCGACGCTCCATGGTCCACACGTTGACTAAGTCATGGGACTAAGTCATAGTGCAGCACATGGTCGTAAACGTTCACGAAGCGAAGACGCACCTTTCGCGTCTCCTGGCGAAGGTGGAGGCAGGCGAGGAAATCGTGATCGCCCGCGCCGGTCGACCGATTGCCATTCTTTCGCCGATCGATCGGCCCCGAGCACGCAAACCCGGCAACGAGCGCATCGTCATCCGCCGCGATTTCGACGCTCCGCTGCCGGAGTTCGATCCCGATCAGTCTCATCCCGGGGACCCGCTCGTCGAACGTAGCCGATGAAGGTTCTGCTCGACGCCCATGCGTTGTTGTGG